>JBBKXA010000141.1:0-23734 GCA_037969235.1 Bdellovibrionales bacterium
GGGAAGAGTTTGTACATCAACGGATCCTGCGCGCCTAACAAATGCGCATGACGCATACCACGGCGCATGATACGGCGTAGCACATAGCCCCGCCCCTCGTTGGAAGGCATTACACCATCCGCCATAAGAAAAGCACATGTACGTAAATGATCTGCAATAACCCGATGAGATACAGATTGTTTTCCATCAGGATCAGTACCTGTAAGATCTGCAGAATGTTCGATCAAATTACGAATAAGATCTATAGCATAATTATCATGACTGTCTTGCAAAGTGGCAGCTATTCGTTCCATTCCCATTCCCGTATCAATGCAGGGTTTTGGCAAATTTATGCGTGTATCGGCATCCACTTGCTCATATTGCATAAAAACAAGATTCCATATTTCTATGAAACGGTCGCCATCTTCTTCGGCGCTGCCTGGAGGTCCACCCCAAATTTGTTCGCCGTGATCGTAAAAAATTTCCGAAGACGGGCCACAAGGCCCTGTATCGCCCATCCGCCAAAAATTATCATCCGTATCAATACGGATTATTTTATCATCAGAAAATCCTGCAATTTTCTTCCATAGGTCGGCGGCCTCTTCATCAGAGGAGTGAACGGTTATAACCAATTTATCTTTAGGCAAGTTCAGATTTTTTGAAATAAGTTCCCAAGCATAACTGATGGCTTCTTCTTTAAAATAATCACCGAATGAAAAATTGCCGAGCATTTCGAAAAATGTGTGATGGCGCGCCGTGTAGCCAACATTATCTAAATCGTTATGCTTGCCACCTGCCCGCACGCATTTTTGAGACGAGGTTGCACGCGTGTAAGGGCGTGTTTCTTTTCCTGTGAAAGTGTCTTTAAAAGGAACCATCCCCGAATTTACAAACATCAAAGTCGGATCGTTCTGCGGCACAAGCGGCGAGGATTCAACGACCGTATGCCCCTTGTCTTTGAAGAACCCTAAAAATTCGCTGCGAATGTCATTGACTGTTTTTTGCATATTGCTCTCACGCTTTAAACTATTGATAATACCTTTAAAAGCTTTAGCATAGTGACACTGAATATTTCAACTTTATTAAAGGTATAACAGTATGTGTTGGAGTGGTGAAGCGTCGGCGGTTTTGGCAACGGTGGGTATTTGTACAACGTTATATGCGGCGTATAAACGCGAGCCCGCGCCTTTGTGGATGGCGCTTGGTTATTTTTCACTGATGGAGCTGTTACAGGCCTATACTTATACTGTTATCGATCAATGCGCCATGCCATCGAACCAAGTTGCGACATTGCTGGGATATTTGCACATTACGTTTCAGCCATTTTTTATCAATGCGTTGTCGTTATATTTTATTCCTAAAGCGGTGGCGCAGAGAGTTGCACCTTGGGCTTATGGGGTGTGTTTTTTATCCGCTATTTTTATGCTCATTCAACTCTATCCTTTCGAATGGGCGGGACAATGCGGTGAAGGGCGTATCATGTGCGCGCAGCAATTATGCTCCGTTTCGGGCAACTGGCACATTGCGTGGGATATTCCAACCAACGGCATTGGCAATAATATGTGGGTGGATCTTACTTTTGGCTTTCCATCATATATTTTGGCGGCTTTTATTGTGCCGCTGCTCTATGGATCATGGCGAATAACGATTTACCATTATCTTGTGGGGCCTTTGCTGGCGTTAAGCTTGACTGATAATTTAAATGAGTGGCCAGCCATTTGGTGTTTGCTTTCGATCGGGATTTTATTGTTGGTGGTGAAAACGCCGATCCGCAAATATATGCATGTGAAAAGATGGCCGCTTTGGAAACGCATCGCGCCAGATTATGAGGCGTAAACATGATTAATATGAAAGAATTTATTACATTTGCAAACGAATTGGCGGATGCGAGCGGGGAAATTGCGCGGCAATATTATCGCACGCCATTTGATGTGGTGACCAAAGATGATGCCTCTCCCGTGACGATTGCCGATCGTGCTATTGAACAACGCGTAAGAGAAATAATTGAACAAACGCGTCCTCAAGACGGTATCTTAGGCGAAGAATTTGGCGAAAAGAAAGGCACGAGCGGTTTTACGTGGGTGCTTGATCCGATTGATGGGACAAAATCTTTTGTCATCGGACGCCCGACTTTTGGAACGCTGATTGCGCTATGCGAGGGCATTATCCCTGTGCTGGGGGTGATTGATCAGCCGATATTGGCAGAGCGATGGGTGGGGGCGCAAGGGGTAAGCACATTTAATGGCAATACCATTTCTACGCGCTCTTGCGATTTGTTGAGAAATGCTTGCGTCACCAGCACATCGCCTTCACAAATCCCTGATCTCTGGCGAGCATTATACGCACAGACAAAAATGGTTGCATGGGGCGGTGATTGTTTTTCCTACGGTTTGATGGCAAATGGCACTATTGATGCGATTTTTGAACGGGGTTTGAATACTTATGATTATGCCGCACTTGTGCCCATTATTACGGGCGCAGGCGGTATGATTTGCGATTTTGCAGGTGAGCCATTGACGCTAGAAAGCGATGGCAGTGTGCTCGCGGTGGGGGACGGCGCAATACAAGCGGAGGCGTTGGCACTTATTCATTCGGCTTGTAAATAGCAGCGCGACCTTCGGCTATAGCGTCCATACTGGTTAAAGGCTGGTCATTACGTAGGCGGTAAATCCAGTAATTGGCCAAAACCCGCTCCACATATGTTCGCGTTTCAGATGATGATATCAATTCAATAAATAACAACGGATCTTCAACGTCTGACCAACGTTTGCGCCATTTAGCGAGATTACCAGGACCAGCGTTATAGGCAATTAATGTATCCATTAAATCATTTTTAATGGGTGTGCTTGCCAACAGATCTTCGATGTAGCGCTGACCCAATTCCAGATTCATGGCAGGGTGATCGCTATTGCTTTCTCCTTGAAGCAACAAGGATGCCGCGGTGGATGGCATGAGCTGCATTAAACCGCGCGCGCCGCTCACGCTTTGTGCCCAAGGGTTGAATTTTGATTCTTGGCGCATGATGGCGTGAGTTAACGCATTATCAATTCTTAAGCCATCCTTGGGTTGCCACGGTGAAAAGGGATAGAGCGCAGCGTCATAGGATTTTCCGTCAGGCGCCTTGACCCTGTTTCCAACGCGTAATCCTAACGCGGGTAGGTTGGCGTAATCAGCAAAGGATAACAGCGCCAAATGTTGCGCATCATTGTGCGGGGTAATGCGCATTAATTCATCTTGTGCCATTGCGGGTTTATCGATGCGTACTAATGCCATAGCGCGATGCGCTGCTGGAATAGTGTTTAATACATCTTGAAATTGCTGCGTAAAAGGTGGCGTTTTCCAATTGAATTCAAAATCACGACCAAGTGCACGAGTTGAGAGTAAGCCATAAAATGTACGCGGATGTTCAGCTCCACGCTCTAACCACACGCTGACATCTTTTATTTTTCCTGCACGCATATTTGCTCGTGCAGCCCAGTATCCACCCGCCGCGCCTGTCCAGCTCGAAGCATAGGGTGATGTGGCGACCTCCTCAAAATATTGCGCAGCTTTGATATATTTGTCGTTTTTCCATGCGACTAATCCCGCAACCCAATATGCGCGAGGCACATAGGCTTTAGAACGGCTCAAGCTCTGCACCGCTAAATCATTCGCGCGGGTTACTTGTCCTTGGTATAAATATCCAGCCGCAATAGATGCCCGCAATATGTCTGTCTCTACAGCATCTAAAATGGCATGTTGAGTTTCCAAGAGATTAAGCGCTTCATCATTTTTGCCTTGACGAATATCATTACGGATAGAACGTGTTAGATCTAATATCGCTTGGCTTTGCGCATCGTCCCTGTTTATTTTCGATGCGTATCGTTTTGTTTTTCTCATGGTGGGCTCGCTAATTCTTTTAATTCCGCCTGCCTGTGCTGGGGCGTTAATATTTCCTTCGTAAGATGATGGCTTTTTATTTAGCGCAAGCTGGTAAATTTTTTGTGCATCAGGGTGGTCATTATAATGCAATAACCATTGGCGGAGTTCTTCAAAAGAGGAGATATATTTTGCATGTAAATAGCGTTGCATAAGTACATGCCCGATTAAGCGATGGTCTTTTAATTTGCCGATGCTTATATCCGCCTTCTTGAAATCTCCTTTTTCTTGCGCGCTAAAAATATCTTTGTACAAATCCATCTGTGACTGGTTAAAAGATTGCTTTGAAGTTCGATTGTTTTTTAATGTGATGATAGGCCGTGCAGTTTTATCTTGAAAAATTGTTTTTGCCTGAATTGACTCAGGCTTAACTAAAGGCGTTTTAACTGCTCTATTTATAATCGGTATATTTTCTGGCTTTGCTTTAGGCTTTGGCGCTGACGGGGTCGGTGCGGCTATTTTCTTTGGCGGTATGGGCGCCGTTATTTTTGTCGCTCTTTGCGGTGCCTGCTCTATTGTTTTTATTTTTTCTACAAGCTCGGGAGCATTTACTGGGTTTTCATTTTCTTCAACGCCCATGAAAAAATTGCGGATGCGCTTCATATCTACTTTGGGCTCTCCGGGCACTGTATAGGGTGAGGGTTGTAAGCCCGTTTTCTTTTGTGTGCTTTCTTGTGCCTGCACGAATATCGGGCAGCTTATCAGCATGATTATAAACAAAATTTGTCGCATCATAATCTTATATTAGTTCCAACTCTCGGCGCTTTTGTTGGAGCATGAGCATGTCCGCCCATACTGCTTTTTTGTGGGCGGGCATTTGCAGTAAATATGATGGATGATACGTAGCTAAAGAGATAATCGGCGTAGATTTTTGCGGGAGCTCGGGTGTGCGCGTTTCATATGTATGCCATTTTTTTCGCAATTTTGAGATTGAATCGTTGCTGTTTAAAAGTGTTTTTGCCACGAGCCCACCACAGAAAATTATAATTTTTGGGTTTACGATTTGAATATGCCGTTCAATGAAAGGCATGCTCACTTCAATTTCTGCGGCGTTGGGGGAGCGGTTACCGGGGGGGCGCCAATTGATCATGTTGGTGATATAGATGCTATTTTGCGCCTGTTCATCATCACGGTGAATACCGATACAGCTTAAGATTTTGTCTTGTAATTGACCACTTACACCGACGAAGGGTTTGCCTTGGCGGTCTTCGTCGGCGGCTGGGGCTTCGCCGATTAACATGATGGGCGCGGACGAATTGCCATCCCCATAAACCATATTGGTCGCGGTGCGTTTGATCGAAATCCCATCAAATTGCGCAATCGCATCGCTAAGCTCTTCTAGCGTTTCACATGCAGCGGCTATTTTTGCAGCCTGATTGCGCGCTTCGGATTTTCCGATGATCGGCGCGGCGGGTGTCGCTAGGGAAGCCGCCTCAGCAGATGCGGGCGGCGCTTGTTTTAAAGCTTTTTCTTTTAAAGCTGTTTCAAATTCTTCTATACGGTTGATCGGTGCATCGGCCATGCACACATCCACCCCGCTGTCGCGGTAGAATTCCAAAGCGGCTTTTATGGCGGCGTTTTGCATGGATGTTACCCTTAAAAACCTTTTCAAAGATTTATGTGTTCTTCACTGTATGTGTGTAAAATTTTAGGGTAAAGTATTATCAGCATTAATTAAAGAGGCGATGAACAAATTATGAGTGAAACTCCCCTTGAAACTGAAGTGAAATCGGTGCGTGAAGATCGCGAGAACATGGCTTATGATGTTGTGATTGTTGGCGGCGGGCCTTCGGGCTTAGCATGTGCTATTCGTCTCAAACAAGTGAATGAGAATCTCAATGTTTGCGTGTTGGAAAAGGGTTCTGAAATTGGGGCGCATTTATTATCGGGCGCTGTGTTTGAAACCAAAGCATTGGATGAACTTATTCCTGATTGGAAAGAAAAAGGCGCGCCGCTGAACACTAAGGCTGGAAAAGATTTTTTCAAATTTTTAACTAAGAACAAAGCCTATAAGCTCCCTACTCCGCCACAAATGCACAATAAGGGCAATTACATTATCTCTTTGGGAGAGCTGGCGAAATGGCTTGCGGAACAGGCCGAAGCATTAGGCGTGGAAATTTTCCCTGGCTTTGCGGCGGCGGAAGTTTTGTATAATGAAGCAGGTGCGGTGATTGGGGTGGCCACTGGTGATATGGGCATTAATGCGCAAGGAGAAAAAACGGACAATTTCGAGCCAGGCATGGAGTTGCATGCGCGCCAAACGGTTTTTGCCGAAGGTTGCCACGGCTCACTCAGTAAAACCATCATCGCGAAATATGATTTAAGAAAAAATTGCGATCCGCAAACTTACGGTTTGGGGGTTAAAGAAGTTTGGGAAATTGCCCCTGCAAAACACGAGGCTGGGCGCTGTGAACACACAATCGGCTGGCCGATGGATACAAAAACCTATGGCGGATCATGGCTTTATCACTATGGTGAGAATCTGGTTTCGGTTGGGTTTGTTGTAGGGCTTGACTATCAAAATCCTTATCTCTCACCATATGAAGAAATGCAGCGTTTTAAAACGCATCCTGCCGTGCGTGATTTATTCGAAGGTGGGCGGCGCATTTCATATGGCGCGCGCGCACTCGTCGAAGGTGGTTTTCAATCTGTGCCTAAGTTAAGCTTCGCGGGCGGCGTGCTGATCGGCGATAGCGCTGGGTTTTTGAATGTGCCGAAAATTAAAGGCAATCATACGGCGATGAAATCGGGAATGATTGCGGCTGAGGCCATAGCACATTTGTTAAAAGATACCAGCTATGGCGCGGAATGTAGCGCCTATGAAGATGCCTTAAAAAAATCATGGGTGTGGCGCGAATTGAAAGCGGTGCGTAATATTCGTCCTGGCTTTCACAAAGGTTTATGGTTTGGTTTAATCAATGCTGCTTATGAGACTGTAACACGCGGTCTTTCACCGTGGACATTGCGCAATCACGCCGATCATACCCAACTTAAAAAAGCGGTTGAATGCACGGCGATTACATACCCCAAACCTGACGGAATTTTGACATTTGACCGCTTGACCTCGGTTTCATTTTCCAACACCAATCACGCAGAAAACCAGCGTGTGCATTTGCAAATCATAGATCCGAGTATTCCCGTTGATGTGAATTACACGCAATATGCAGGGCCATCGCAACGATATTGCCCTGCGGGTGTTTATGAATTTATTAAAGGGGCGGATGGCAAGCCGAAATTTCAGATCAATGCGCAAAATTGTGTGCATTGTAAAACTTGTGATATTAAAGATCCGCTTCAAAATATAAATTGGGTTACGCCGCAAGGCGGTGATGGGCCTAATTATTCAGGGATGTAGGTCTATATAAATTAAGTACGGATGTTAAAAGGATTATTATTTTGAAAACTTGGAAAACAGTCGCTTTAATCGGATTTATTGCGGGACTCTCTGCATTGAATTATTATGGCTTCAAAAAACTCGATCCTGCCGGCGAGGAAGCTTTACCGCCGCAAATTGGTGTAGAAAATGATATCCGCGAAATTGTGGCGATCATGCAAACACAAACGCCATCCTATGAAGGCTCAAGCGCGGCGGGGAGTTATCTGTCGGGGCGTTTTGCACAGCGCCATCATGATTGGACTACTGCTAATCGTTACATGGGATATGTGATTGAAAAAGATCAAGGTGATAGCGCATTATTAAAGCGCGCAATGGTGCTCGCTATGGGTGCGGGACAATATGATCAGGCAATCTCTCTGGCGGGGGAGATTACAAATGGTGATGAGCCTAATGATACTTTGGCGCAGATGTTTTTAATTGCTGGATCTTTTAAAAAGCAAGATTACGAAAATGCGAAGGCGCATATTGGCGCCATGCCCCAAGGTGGTTTGTCGGATTTCATCATCCCCCTGCTCAAAAGCTGGAGCGACGCTGCAGTTGGTGTTTATAACACGCGTGATTTACGTGGCAATTCGATTCACTTGTATCACGGCATATTGATCGCTGAATATATGGATAAAACCGACGCGCTGGAAAGTATGCTCGTTAGTGCCGTGAATGAAGGCATCGTCACTCCAGAGGATGCAGAGCGCATTGCCGATATTTACATGCATATTGGGGAGAATGATCGAGCGCTTGAATTATATAGTCGCGCCTATGAAATGGATCCTGAAAATAGTGCGTTGATGCGTAAAGTGGAGGCGGCGAAAAATGGTGAACAGAGCAATTTATTTATTCGCGTCACCAGCCCAGAGGAAGGTGTAGCTGAGGCTTTTTATGATATGGCACGATTGCTGGCGCAAGAATATAGTGACGAGAGCGCCCGCGTCTTTGCTCGTGTTGCGCTTTATTTGAATAACGACCTTACACGGGCTCGTTTCTTGCTGGCGGACATTGCTTCGCGCAATGATCGTTCTGAAGATGCTGTTACAATGTATCAAAGTGTTAAACCCACTGATGAGGCTTTTTTACGAGCAAGACGTCGGGCGGCTGATATTTTGCATGAACAAGGCGGAAGCCGTGAAGCCATTGCAGAGCTGGAGAGTTTGGCGAACGAATATAAAGACATTGATGCGTTAATTCAAATTGGCGATATTTATCGTTTGGATGAAAATTTCAAAGAGGCGATCAAAGCTTATAATCGCGCGGAAAAGGAATTGGGCACGATTGGAAGCGAACATTGGCATTTATATTATGTGCGTGGCATGTCTTATGAACAAAATGGACAATGGGATAAAGCGGAAAAAGATTTACTCGCCGCATTATCTTTGCAGCCTGATCATCCTTATGTGCTGAATTACCTTGGTTATGCTTGGACAGATCAGGGTAAAAATCTAGAGCAATCGCTGGAGATGATTAAACGTGCCGTCGAATTGCGTCCAGGTGACGGATATATCACAGATTCATTAGGATGGGTGTATTATCGCATGGGGCGTTACGCCGAAGCTGTGCCGCATTTGGAAATGGCGGTGGAATTAATGCCGTATGATCCTGTAATAAACGACCATTTGGGTGATGCCTATTGGCGCGTTGGGCGCACATTGGAAGCCGAGTTTCAATGGAAACGCGCGATGAATAATGCGCAAGATGAGAGCCTTATTCCCGCCATTGAAGATAAAATTATCAATGGCATGAGCGAGGCTGCGGCAACTTCACCAACAACTGCAAAGCCTAAAGATAACAATGATGGGCGTGATAAAGCGGCTATGAATCATACGCCGTGATTTAGCTTTTTGGATTTATTACGTGAAAATCTTTGCCCCTGCGAAAATTAATCTGAATTTGTATATCACAGCGCGGCGCAGTGATGGATACCATACCCTTAATTCTTATGTGACTTTTGCCGATGTTGGTGATGTCGTCGAGATTACGCCAAACGATCAATTGCGTTTTGAAATCACGGGCCAATTTGCGAAATCATTTAACGGGCTTGATCGTTTTGAAAATAATCTGGTGGTGCGTGCGGCTTTGGGGTTAACCAAACTTGTTAACAAACAACCCAATGTTAAAATAATGCTGGAAAAAAACTTACCGCTCGGCGCTGGTCTAGGCGGCGGCTCGGCGGACGCAGCGGCTGTTGTTTGGGGGTTGCTGAGATATTGGGATATAGCTGTGCGCGATGTAGAGAGATTGGATGCATTTTTATTATCGCTCGGTGCGGATATCCCCGTATGTTTTGCTTCGTGTGATGCGCATGTGCGCGGTATTGGCGATGTCATTGGCAATGCGCCGCTCTTGCCCGAAATTCCCATTGTGCTTATACATCCAAATAAACATTGCGATACGGCGCGTATCTTTAGTGCAATTACACAATACAACCCTGATCCGCCTCCATTGCCGCGCTATTTTGAAGATCGCGATGCGTGTTTTGATTATCTAATGCGCGGCGAAAATATGATGCAACATGCTGCGATTGCGCTTATTCCAGAAATACAGTCTGCCTTAAATGCCTTGCAAGCACATATGGGCTGCCGTTTTGTACGAATGAGTGGTTCAGGTTCGGCGTGTTTTGGGATATTTGAAGATGAGCAAACAGCCCAGATTGCCGCGCATGACCTTGCTCAGCATAATCCTGATTGGTGGGTGAAATCAGCATGGTTAGGACGTACTGAGCGCTATTAATCCGTTGTAATTTTATAACGGATTAGCCAGCATATGGCTAAGCAGACTTTCGCTCGCACGACCGGTGGCTTCCAAATTGGATCTGCGTTGATATGTGCGGATAGCATCCTCAGTGAGCGGGCCATTAATGCCATCGGCTGGGCCAGGGTATAGCCCCGCATTCATAAGGTATGCCTGCACCTGCGCCATAATTGCTTGTTGGCTATTATTAGCACCAGACCCTTTTGGCGTTTGGATTGCGCTCTGTGTGGCTTCTGGCACGATATTTTGCGGCGATTTTGTCACATCACCCGCAACCGCGTTGACTTGATCAAGCGGGATTTTGAGTGAACTTGCCAACTGTTCTAATGCTTCTTTAGCTTCGGGGCTGCCTTGGTCAGCAGCGTTTTTATACCATGCCAATGCTTGATCGGGCGCAGGTTGTCCCAGCAGACCGTTCTCATAGATCAAACCTAAATTATAGGCTGCTTCCATAATTTTGCTATTGGCTGCGCTTTCGAAAAATGCCGCGGCTTTTTGTGCGTTATACGGCACGCCGATACCTTCGATATAGGCAATACCGAGATTATATTGCGCCTCAGGGTGACCGAGGGATGCGGCGCGTGTGTACCATTTTATCGCTTGGCTCATATCGGCTTTTGCGCCTAGCCCTTGATGATTTAAAACTCCAAGATTATATGCCGCGTTAGCTACACCGTTTGCGGCGGCTTGTTCAAACCATACACGGGCGCGTTTGTAATCTTGTTTCACGCCGCCATGTCCTGCGGTGTAAATTGCGGCTAAATCGTGTTGTGCTTCTGGAACACCCGCAAAGGCTTGCGTCTCAATTTTTTTAATTTCTGTGGGCAGCGATGAATCTGGCTTTATAGATTGCAGTGATTGGTTTGATTTAATCGTTGATACATTCGTAGGCGCTGGTGCGAGCTCGGGATTGTTTTCTTGCGTAACAACAGGCCTAGCCTCTTGCGCAACAGGCTCAATGTTTTGTGCATCCGCGATCACCGTAGGGTCTTGCTCTTGTGCAGAGTTTTCTTCGACTTCGCCGGGTTCAATTGCGTTTAGAGCGGCGGCCAATGCGTCCATTTCTAAATCTGCACCAGCTTCAAAATCAGCTTCGGCCTCAGCTTCACTATTAGCTGCTGAATTAATATCATCGCTAATCATGGCGTCTTGCGGCTCAAGGCTCCATGACATTGCGGTCATGTCAGCTTCATTATTTCCCAGCACTTCATTTTCAGACATTTCTGGCTGGCTTATCACTTGAGGGGTTGTTTGCGCGTTTGTTGCTTGCACGGTTTGATTTTGCTCACTACGCAAACTTTGCTGGCTTCCCAATGCCCATAGCCCTAGTAGCGCGATAACCATCAAAGCACCAAGAATCAACCATGGCCATATTGCGCCGTTACTACTCGTTTGTGTTTGATCGCGTTGTGTTTTCACCGTTTGAGCTTTTAAATTTTGCGCCCGCGCATCTTGTGGGCGTACATAGTTTCCTTCAATATCAGCGTGCCCTGCGACACCTTGATCGGTCAAGAGTACCATGGCTTTGGCATTCAATGAATCCCGCGTTTGCAAAACAGTTTCTTCGATGCGCTCAATTTTACGCATAAAACGAGCGCGCTCTTCGATAGCTTTGTCAATCTTACGCGTCAGCCTTGCTTGCTGGCCGATGGTGTCATTCACGCGCACGTCAATTTCTTCCTGACGGGCTTCGGTATTTTTAATGCGTTGGGTTAATTTTGCGGTGTGGTTGATGCTTAACGCCACTTTTTCGGCTTGTTCGCTATGGAGTTTTTTCAAAACGCGCACGCCTTTGTCGGCGTTATCGGTTTTTGTTTGCATTTCGCTCAGCAATTTACGCGTCTCTTCCATTTCACTTAAGGCGTCGCGCGCGAGAATTTCGGCATGTTGCGTGTCTTTATTGCTCACGCCTTTTGTTATTTTTTGTTCTAATGCCGTGTATGCGCGCTCTTGGCGGTCGGATTTGGCTTGGAGGTCTTCTATCAAATTACGATAGGCTTCAAGCTCGTGCGCCATTTTCGTGCGCTCGGCTTGCGTGTTTTTTAGCCGTTCGTTCAGGCTTTTCAACAAAGTGATGATTTGAATTTGCGTCTGCGCGGAGCCTTTTATGGCGCCCGTTAACGGCAGAGCCATATCCTCATTGCCGCCTGATTTGTATGCGGTTGTGAACGGTCTGTCATTGGCGGTTGGATTATTTTCACGCGGCTTGTCTTGTTGATTTTCATCCACGCCTTGAAAAAATACACGGCCTTCATTTGTTTTTCTAAATCCCATATTGCATGGCTCCGTTACTCAATAAAATAAAATATGGATGAGAATCGGACTATAAAAGGTTTTGGAAAATCATGCTATGAAATAATATGCCTGCCTACCGTTTCGTCCACAGGCTTTGCATAAATATTATAGCGCTATCATTTTTTTGGTATCCTCGCACCACAGCCTAAGGTGCAGACACGCCAAAGATTCACGCAATGTCATACGGTTTATATTTTCTAATTCAGAGCGAGCATTCATGCATTCTTGCAATTTATAATTGGGGATGGCGCTGCAAAGATGATGAATGTGATGCAGGCCAATATTACCGGTAAACCATTGCAATATTTTGGGTAGCTCGTAATAAGAGCTCCCTAGTAAGGCCGCTTCTTGCATATTCCAATTCGCACCTTCCACCCATAGACCTTCTTCAAATTGATGCTGTACATAAAATAACCAGCCACCAATCCAAGACGCCAAAATCAAAACGGGGAGAAACACCATTGCCAGCGCTCCAAAGCCGATGAAAAAAGCTATAGTGCCGTAAAATGCTAATAGACCAGCATTGCTCATCATGACGCTTTTCCACACATCCTTCATTTTCAATTCTTTGAATGCATCGTAGAAGTAGACTTTTTGGTCAAACGGCAGCCGTTGCAGGATAATAATCGATAAGGGCGTGCCGATTAGTAACAAAAACAAAGGATGGCGATAAAACCGATAGGCGAATTTTGAGCGCTTGGACATCGCGTTATATTCGGCGACCGTAATTGTATCAATTGCGCCAAGACCGCGTTGATCGAGATTGCCTGAGCAGGCATGGTGAATATTGTGTGATCTGCGCCATGCGTCGTATGGCGTGAAGGTTAAAACGCTAAGAATCCGCCCTGTCCAAGTGTTGGACGACTTTGTATTAAAAAATGAGCCGTGCCCACAATCGTGTTGAATGATAAAAATACGCGTGAGCAGACCAGCGGTGGGGATTGCCAATAGCAAAGTGAGTGCATATGAAATTTCAAGGCTGGCATACATTAATGCCGACAAGGCAATGAATAAAATCAATGTGGAGCACAGCTGAAACAGACTGCGGCTCGTGTCTGCGCCTTTATAACCATAGCAATGCTTGGCAATCTCTTTAACGCAAAACTCAGGCGTCATTGCAACGGCGTGCATATCATAGGGCGTCATTGGTGAATCCTGAATTTATTTAAAAACACATTTAGTCTAGCGAGTGTTACGCGATATGCATAGCTTTTCTGTGTTTTTTACGCACAGGCATGCTATAAGGGGCGCATGAGTGAAGATGAAATTACAAAATTGCAAGAAGCGGCGGCGCATCAGGAACAAATGATGGAGCTATTGAATGATATTGTCACAAAACAATGGGACGAGATTGAGCATTTGAAAAAAGCGTTGCGCAAAATTACCGATAAAATTGATATGATCGAAGACAATGCTAATGCAGGAAGCGGCGAGGGATTGAGCGTGAGCGAACAAGCCGCGCGCGATAAACCGCCGCATTGGTAGGTATTTACATGCCGGGCGGTTTGGGAAGTTCTACGTTTAGATCATCTTTCATTATATTTTCCCCCATGGCTAAAACTTCATCCCACTGTGTCGCCATTGTTTTTTCCAGCGAATCTATATACTCGCGCTGTTCACCTAAACTCACATACTCGTGTAAACGTGGTTCGGGTACTTCCGGCAAACCATCATATTTACTTCCGAAATCAATACCTGATGGGTTATGCGTTCCAATATCATCGGGTTTGATGCCTTTTGCATGTGCCATTGTTTCAACCACATTTTCATTTTTTGAATGCATGCTATTGCCATTAGGGGCTCCGTTACCCATCGCATCAAATTTATTGTCATTATTGTTATTGTGAATGGCGGTTTCTAACAGACCACCCCAATAATCCATCATGTCTCGCTCTGATCCTTGAACAATTATTTTTGTAGCGCCGTCTTCGCCGATATTTTCATCCCAAAACTCATCTAACTTTTCACCCACAAATGGTACAGCCGAAAATGAAACGTCATCTAATATAAATCCATCATCGGCGCTTTGCAGTTGGTAGGGTTTTGTCGCATGAGGATCCATCTGGTAAATAGGATCTTTGTTGAATGGTACATTCTTGCCATCAACCGCGAGTGTAAAAGTCCGCCCAGTGGGTTCGGTGGAGAGTTTTAAATTGCCTTCACTATCGGCTTGGACACTAAAGCTATGAATGCGTTTGAGCGTTTCAAACTCCCCTTTATCGTTAATGACACCAAGTTCCATATATCGGTGATTGCCTATTGCACCTAGCCCACCTTTAAAAGTGTTGTTGAACATATCATCCGCTGCGCCATAATAGCCTTCGATAGCGTTAGGAATTGCATCGGGCAAGAAGTCTGGCATTATTCCCGCCAAAGCCTGACCGATTTTATTATAAGCGTGGAAATCCATCGGCTCTGCGCCAGATCGGATGGCATATAGCTTTCCGTTTTCTGTGGCTTCGCCGAATGCGCTGCACATGCTTGAAATGTCTGTCATATTGCATATCCTCAAAATTTTTCTTACTTATGCGATGAGGATACATAAGCAAAGTTAATTTTTAATTAACATATTGATAACTTCTCTTTATCCAGCCGAGAAAGTTTTTTAATCACCATTTCGCGTTTTGTTGCGCTTGAGCGGTTTTCGCAGTTTTCGGAATAGATCAGCTTGAGCGGCGCGCGCCCGCGTGTGTATTTTGCGCCTTGGCCACTTTCGTGCGCGGTAATACGCGCAGGCAGATCGTTGGTGATACCCGTATACAGCGTATCATCAGCGCATTTCAAAATATAGACAACCCAATTCATAAAATCAGTTTACCAAAATTTAAACCGCGATTCAGGAACTTTATAAATATTCATTCGTTTGTGGTGTTACGCACGTTAAAAATAAAGGAAAAAACTATGAAAAAGTTGTTGTTACTCTCAGCGGCCGTCATATTTGTGGCTTTTCCAATTTCAGCATCAGCGCAGGGTACAGTTTATATTAATGACAATAATCAATCATCTATTACAGGTAACATCCAAGATATGGGTGTTGATCACATTGAATTGATCGTTGATGGACAAGTTGTGAAGGTTGATACCGATGATATAAATTTGGATGAAGGCATGGATAAGCTTTTAAATCCAGGTGATCGTATTCAAGTTTTTGGCAAATTTGAAAATGGGGAATTTGAGGCCAGTAATATAATGAAAATGGGCGATACCGATGCAAATGCTACAGTTTCCGTTGGGAAGTAGCCTTATTTAGTTTCTGTTTTTTATTCGGTGCATGTGATAGAACACGTCATGGATAAATATGATGTGATTATAATTGGCGCGGGCGCCGCGGGTTTAATGTGTGCGATCGAAGCAGGTAAGCGTGGGCAATCCGTATGGCTTATTGACCATAGCAATAAAACAGCGGAGAAAATTCGTATTTCTGGCGGAGGGCGGTGTAATTTTACTAATGTCAACACGCGGCCTGAGGCATTTCTCTCCAATAACCCACATTTTTGTAAATCAGCCCTCAGCCAATATACGCACCATGATTTTATCGCATTGGTGGAAAAGCACGGCATTGCTTATCATGAAAAAAAATTGGGGCAGTTATTTTGCGATGGATCAGCGCAACAGATCATCGATATGCTGCTTGCTGAATGTGAAAGTGCGGGCGTTGTGTATGAGAAAAATATCAATGTTGAGCGCGTTGAATATAAAAATTCTCAATATAAAATTATTACCGATCGCGATGCAAAAGTCGCACAATCTTTGGTGATTGCCACGGGTGGGCTGTCTATCCCCAAAATCGGTGCGACGCGATTTGGCTATGATATTGCGCGGCAATTTAATGTGCCGGTGTTTGATACATACCCCGCGCTTGTACCCTTTACATTTCAAACAACATTGCTTGAATTTTGTAAAAATTTGAGCGGTTTGTCAGTAGAGGCCGAGATCACATGCGGAAAGCGCTCTTTTGCGGAAGGGTTATTATTCACCCATCGCGGCCTCAGCGGTCCTTCGATATTGCAAATTTCATCCTATTGGCAAGAGGGCGACGAGATTGTTGTCAACCTCGCCCCCGATATTGATGCGCTGGCGTTTTTCAAGCAGCGGCGGCAGACCAATCCAAAACAGGATATCGAAACGGCGCTGTCGCATATGATGCCAAACCGTTTAGCAGAAAGCATTTGCGAAGCGAGCGGCGTTGTTGGGCGCTTGGCGGATCTCACCGATAAAGCGCTGGCCAAGGTTGCGCGTCATGTCAATGACTGGCGGATTAAACCTGCAGGCACCGAAGGCTATCGCACAGCGGAAGTGACGCGATGCGGCGTGGATACAAATGCGCTTTCATCTAAGACTATGGAAGTTAAGGCGCAACAGGGATTGTATTTCATCGGCGAAGTGGTCGATGTTACGGGACATTTGGGCGGCTATAATTTCCAATGGGCGTGGGCGTCTGGGTTTGTCGCTGGACAGAATGTTTAAAATTTAACGAGGACGAACATGGTCATTTTGTACGAATGGATGTTTGTTTTTATAACAGCGATTTCTACGATTTTGCTTCATGATTTTGCCTTAAAAAAAGGCGCTCAATTGAAGCGGCCTTTGCCTATGGTGTTGATCATGATATTACTCACAGCTTCACATAGCCTGCATATCTGGCTGTATGCTTTTGTGTATTATATCACCGATAAATGGCTGGCTTTAGGCGAGCTTTTTAATTGCAATTGCGAAGATATTTTTGACTATGTCTATTTTTCAGCGGCGAACTACACCTCTCTGGGGTATGGCGACATCATTGCCAGCGAAGGCATACGCATACTCGCGACCTCCGAAGGGTTGGTCGGGTTGCTGATGATAGGATGGTCAACGGCATATGCGTTTTGGTGGATGCAAAAGCATTGGCTCAATATCGAAGAAAAGGGTAAAGAAAATGATTAAAATTTATGGTATCAAAAATTGTGACACGATGAAAAAGGCGCTGAAATATTTGGATGAGCGCGGGATTGCGTATGATTTTGTCAATTATAAGAAAAGCGGCGCGGACGAGCGCGTTTTGCGCGCGACGATTGATGCGCATGGCTGGGAAGCGGTGATCAATAAACGCGGCACGACATGGCGGGATTTACCCCATGATGTAAAAGCGAGCATGAATAGTGAGGCTGCGGTCAAAATTGCGCTTGAACTTCCATCAATTATCAAACGCCCCTTGCTAGTGCAGGGTGATGTGATTACATTAGGCTTTGATAAATTAACCTATAATCAAATTATCTAAAGGACACCCATGAAAAAATTACTCTCGAGCATATTGGCCTTATCGACATTACTATTTGCAGGAGCCGCCTATGCAGATTGTTCAGATTTACCAAGCCATGCTGAATTTAAAAAATTATTAACCGAAGCGCGCAAGGCGGATAATGGCGGGCTTAACCTTGATATGTGGGGAACAATTGTTGATCGCTCTGGCACAGTATGCGCCGTTGTTTATACGGGCGAGGATGCTGGCGCGCAATGGCCGGGCAGCCGCTTGATATCCGCGCAAAAAGCCAATACGGCCAATGCGTTTTCATTGGATGGGCTCGCGCTTTCTACGGCCAATTTATACGCGCCTACGCAACCTGGCGGAAGCTTGTACGGTTTGCAAATGAGCAACCCGATCAACGTGCCTGTGGCGTATAATAAAAACGGCAAAATGGAGAGCTTCGGCACACCACGCGATCCGATTACCGCGCAATATATTGGCGGCGTGAATGTCTTTGGCGGTGGGTTGCCGCTGTATAATACAGACGGCAAAGTCGTTGGCGCAGTGGGCGTGAGCGGCGATACGTCATGTGCGGATCATAATATCGCATGGCGCGCCCGTCACGCGATGGAATTGGATTATGTCGGCGCTGGCGTGTCTGCGGATAAAAATGACAATATCGTATTTGATATTGATTCCAAAGGCGTGAGCAAAGACGGATATGGCCACCCGACTTGCGGTGATAAAGTGGCAGAAGTCGTAAAAACCCTCCCCGCATCACGCAAAGTAGCGGTTGAGGAAGTAGCCGTCGAAAAAGCTAAAGACAAAGCAGCGGAATAAATTTACAGCTTTTCTATTGAAGCCCTGCTATATATGCGGGGCTTTTTTAATTTTAACTTGAGAAAAAATCATGCCGCCTCCTCTTCTTCTTTCCGTTAAAGACGCTTTGGTGCGCTACAGTGAAGCGCCAGTTTTTGAAAATATGGCGTTTAACATTCATGCCGGCAGTCGCATTGCGTTGGTGGGTAAGAATGGTGCGGGTAAGACGACATTGATGAATATCATCACAGGCGCGCAGGAGCTTGATGAGGGTGAGCGCTGGGAGGAAACGGGCATCACCATCGGATATTTACGCCAAGATATTGTACCCAAGGAAGGCGAGACGGTTTTCGAATATATCTTTGAGGAAATCAAAGATGATGAGCGTGAGCTTTATACCTATAAAGTCGATATCGTGGCCGAGGCATTGCAGCTGGATACACAAGCGCTTATGACGCGGCTATCAGGGGGGCAATTGCGGCGTGCAGGTTTAGCGCGGGCGCTCGTGGAGGAGCCGGATATTTTATTGCTCGATGAGCCAACCAACCATTTGGATTTGGAGGCCATTGAATGGCTAGAGGAATATTTAAACGCTTATCGCGGGACGTTGCTCGTGATTTCACATGACCGCACATTTTTATCCAATGTCACCAATCAAGTATTCTGGCTTGATCGCGGCGGGATGAAGGTATCGCCGCGCGGCTTTAAATATTTTGATGAATGGTCTACCGCGCTGTTGGAACAAGAAGAGCGGGAGTTGAAGAACCGTAAACAATCTGTGGGCTTGGAAGTGGCTTGGGCGAGCCGCGGTGTTAAGGCGCGGGTTAAGCGTAATGTGCGCCGCCTTGCACAAGTTAAAGAAATGCGCGACCAGCTCAGGGCTGATGAATCTGCTTACCGCAAGGCTACCGCTAAAATCAATCTCACGCCTATTGATAACATCGAAGCGACTTCAAAGGTTGTAGCAGAATTTCACAATGTTTATAAAACATTTGAAGAAGATCATAAAACGATCACAATCCTCGATAAATTCTCGATCCGCATACAACGTGGCGATCGTATTGGCATTTTGGGCACGAATGGATCGGGCAAAACCACTTTTTTAAAAATGCTGTTGAAGGAATTAGAGCCAGATCAGGGACGCGTGAAAGTACGTAAAGAGATGGAATTTTCGTATTTCGATCAAAAGCGTAGTGATCTCAACATGGATGATAGTTTGAAAAAAACGCTTTCGCCCGGCGGCGGCGATTATATTGATGTGATGGGCAAGCAGCGCCATGTGTGCGGATATCTCAAAGATTTTATGTTCGATCCCGCGCGCGTTCAGGATAAAGTCTCCCAACTTTCGGGTGGGCAGAAAAACCGCCTGATGCTCGCTAAAATCCTCGCCAATCCCAAGACATGCCTCATTTTGGATGAGCCCACCAATGATTTGGATATGGATACGCTGGATATGCTTGAGGAAATTTTAAGCAGCTATAAAGGCACTTTATTGATTGTCTCCCATGATCGTGACTTTCTTGATCAAACGGTGACAAAAATTCTGGCGTTTGAAGGACAAGGCAAAATTGAAACGGTGGTCGGTGGTTATAGCGATTATTTGGAGATGAAAACAAAGCGCGATGCGGTGGATACGAATGTGGGTGATGCTAAGGCGCAAAGCAAAAATGCGCCGCAACCTTCAGCCCCGATTGATTCTTCCGTTGCGCCAAAAGCGCCGAAACAAAAACTCTCCTATAAATATGAACGCGAATACAAACAGCTTCCCGATAAAATCAGCAAGACTGAGGCGGAAATTACCGAATTAAACACAGCCCTCGCCGATGCGGATTTTTACCAACGCGACGCCGACGGTTTTCACAAAGCTACGCAAAATTTAGCCGAGGCACAAAGCCGATTGGAGCGCTACGAATTGCGCTGGCTGGAATTGGATGAGATGAAGGATGGCTCTTAAATTTTGCACATCAAATAACTCACATGCTAAAGTGCGCACATGAGTTATTTGAAGGATAATGTTGAAGACCCGCTTGATGCTCAAAAGCATGCGTTGTTTGCGATGCGTTGGGCTTTAGCAAGTGTTCTAGTACTTGTTACCGTCAAATTGTTTGTTGCATTAAACAGCGGATCAGCAGCGATGCTGGGCTCTTTGATGGATACGCTAGGCGATGGCGTTTTAAGTTGCGTTGCTTATCTGACTTTGTCATTTTCACTTAAACCTCCTGATGCGGAGCATCGTTATGGTCACGGCAAAGCGGAGGGCATGTCTGCGTTTTTGCAAGGCTCGTTTCTTATTGGCTCTGGCGTGTTTTTGGCGTTTGAATCTGTGCGCCATATTTTGTCGCCTACGCCACTCCAAAACGAAATTGCGGTGATTGCAGTATCCGTGTTTTCAATTCTTGTCACGGGGGTGTTGGTTTATATTCAAAAACGAAGCTTAAAACATTCTAACTCTTTGGTGCTAGAGGCCGATCATACCCATTACACCAGCGATATTTTATTAAATGCCGGCGTGATTCTGGCCTTAATTCTTCATATGTATAGCGGGCTCATTATTTTTGATGCGCTTATTGGCGTGGCGATTGCGGTGTATTTATGTTTGAGCGGCTTTAAGGTGAGCAAAAAAGCCACGGATATGTTGATGGATCGCGAAATAGAGGGAACTGACCGCGCAAAAATTATAGATATAATTACAAATTACGCCCCGATATCGGGCTTTCACGATTTGCGCACGCGACGTTCGGGGATGAATATTTATATCAGTTTCGATGTTGAGTTGGAAGCGGAGCTATCGCTACGTCAGGCGCATGACAAAACGCGTGAGCTTGAATATTTACTGCTTGAAGCTTTCCCCAATGCTGAGATTATCATTCATAAAGACCCCATCGGCGATACATATGACACGCGCCACAAAGTGCAGGGCGTCCACGATTAAGCATACATATGCGTGCTCTAATTTAAAACTTGGTAAAAATTAAATACATCCCATAAAATACAACCATGAATTGTTTTTTGCTGGCACTTATGGTTGTATTCTTATCCTTCTCAAACGCTGCCTTCGCGCAGAGTGCGGGAACGCGGGATTATAATACTTCATCCAAAAGATATCAGTATTACGATGGATCCCAGTGGAAAAATTTCAGAATAAGCTTAACACTGGGTGTTTGCGCTCAAGAAGCGCAGTGGGATTATAATAACGTCCTTAATCTTTACCAATATTGTAACGGCACATTTTGGGTAAAAATCATAGGCACGCCGCGCTTGGCATTTTGTAGCAAAACAGCGGAAATGGAGTATAGCGGTGGAACATATCTGTATTGCAATGGCGTAGTGTGGGTGGATATCGGAGAGCCTTCATTCATTTCTTTTCTTACGCCTTGACATTGCCTTATTTTTATACCATAATCCGCACAGTTTGATTTAATGCTCTCCTTACAGGGCTTTTAATGAAGGGCGGCTTGAAGCCATGATCCTTTATTTTAGGAATTAATTTTTCCGCAAAAGTTCAGTTTTCGATCACAGACATTTTCGAACTCACACATAATACGCCCCTTCAATAATGAAGCGGCGTTTGAACTTTTGATGAAAGACCAACAAAATGAAAAATTTTGATGAACTAGGCTTGTCGCCTGCACTAAACGCCGCCCTTAAAGATATGAAATATGAAACGCCTACACCCATTCAGGCGCAGGCCATTCCGTTAGCCTTAGAAGGGCGCGATATTATGGGTTCTGCACAGACGGGTACGGGTAAAACTGCGGCCTACTCAATCCCTGCGATTGAATTTTTACTCGCCAATAATAACAACCATGTGCTTGTGCTGACCCCTACACGGGAATTGGGCAAGCAAGTGATGGATATCATGAAACTGCTTTTGGGGCGTCAAAGCTCTATTAAAACTGCCTTCATTATTGGCGGCGAAGCGATGCAAAAACAATATGGACAATTGCGCCAAGGGCCACGTTTGGTTGTGGGCACACCAGGGCGTATCAATGACCATTTAAAACGCGGTACGCTGAAGCTTGATAAAACCAATTTCCTCGTTTTGGATGAAACCGACCGTATGCTGGATATGGGCTTTAGCATTCAGCTCGATGAGATTTTCAAATATATGCCCAAAGAGCGCCAAACTTTGATGTTTTCCGCGACTTTGCCGAAGAATATCATGAAGATGTCAGAAAATTACTTGAAAAACCCAGAGCGCGTTGCGGTGGGTTCATTGATTAATCCTGCGGAAAATATCACGCAAGACGTTGTGCGTTTGCAAGATGGCGATAAATATGAGGAACTCACGCGTCAATTGGAACGGCGTGAAGGCTCAATTATTATCTTTGTTAAAACCAAACGCAGCGCAGATAAAATGAGCAAAAAGCTTAATGATGCGCATTTCACAGCAGATACCATTCATGGAGATTTAAAACAAAATCGTCGTGATCGCGTTATTCGTGAATTTCGTGGTCAGCGTTTCCGCATTTTGGTCGCCACCGATGTGGCTGCACGCGGTCTTGATATTCCGCATATTGAGCATGTTATTAACTATGACATCCCGCAAGTGCCTGAGGATTATATTCACCGCATTGGTCGCACCGCGCGCGCTGGTGCAGAAGGCAATGCCTTGAGTTTTGTAACACCGACGGATGGGCGTAAATGGTATGACATTGAGCGCCTCATGAATCCTGATGCACAGCCGAGCGGCCCAATTCCGCCAGGCAAAAACTCAAAACATAACCGCAAGAAAAAAGCCTATGTCAGCAGCCGCAGCCGTAAGAAAAACGGTTTTGGTGGTAGTAATAACTCCGCAAATGATGGTGAGCGCAATGTTTTGGCGCAAGCGCCAGACAGCAAGCCAAAGGGCAAATTTGCGCCGCGTGATGGCGATAAAGGCGGCAACGGTGCGCCACGTCGTATTAACAAAGATGGTGCTAAATTTGGCGGAAAACCTGGTGCGGGCAAGCCTAATGCTGGAAAGCCTCATTCAGGCAAGCCGAGCGGAAAACCTTACGCAGGTAAGAAAACCGACAAAAATTATAGCGATAAGAAAAAACCATTCAACGGCAAAAACTTCGCCGCTATTAATAAAAAGCGTAAAGGCGGCGATGATAGAAAATCTAAAGCAGCGTAATTCAAACTTTAATTTGTGAACTTTTTCCAGCTTAATTTGTTAGTAGAGACAGTAGTCACTTAACAAACGAAAAAGGAGAAAATTATGAATAGTGATATTTTAAAAGGTAACTGGAAGCAGTTCAAAGGCTCTGTGCAAAAAAAATGGGGCAAGCTGACTGATGATAAGCTTGATCAAATTGAAGGCAATCGTAAAATGCTTGTTGGTAAAATCCAAGAAGAGTATGGTATTGCCCAAGATG
>JBBKXA010000142.1:0-2575 GCA_037969235.1 Bdellovibrionales bacterium
CTCTTGCAATTGGCGCAGCGCCGCATCGTCGTTGCTGTAGCCGCTGACATCGTTGGTCAAGCTTTTGACCGTGCCATAAATTTGGTTGACCGTATTAATTGTAGATGCGAGTGACGTAAGGCCGCTCGCAATCGGGGTAATTGCGCCCATGTTTATTCTCCTTAATCGTTGACTTTAATTTCGTTAATGACTGACAACAGCGTGAAACTCAGCGGATCGCTTTGCTCTATGCGCCATAGGGGGGCGGTCATATCGGTGTGCCAGCCTAAGCTTCGCACGGATATATCGCCGCTGACGCATGGTGGTGCGGCGTCGAGGATTTCGTCTTCGCCGAGCTGCCGTAGCGCGATATCCGATAGGCCGCGCCCAACATCAAGTCGCAGGCTTTGGGTGTCTTGCAGGCGATATGTGCCCTCGATCAAACGGATACGCCGCCCGCCGCCCGCATTGCCGATGGTGCTGGGGGGGAGCGGTTCAATGATGTGCGTATAAGGCAGTCCAATTTCCACCGTGCTGGCGGCCTCGTCCACAGTTACTACGCCGCTGGTTACGGTTTGGCTCGCGACGACTTGCCCGTCGGCCACAATTGAAACATTTGCGCCTTCCAAATGATCTAATCCTGACCAAATGGTGGCAGGACTGCCCGCCTCGCCCGCTAATGCGGAATCTAGATTGAGTGTGTCATCCAGGTGCTCTACCAAATACGCGCCATCGCGCAGCACCAGCATGTATACATCATCGCCCACCACGGCCACGGATTTTACCGCGCCATCGGTGTTGTGCAAAGTCCACGCGGCGACGGCTTCGGCGCGAAACACAGTAAGGGCAGCAAACTGCCCATCACCGCGCACCAAATATAACAGCCTGCGTTTTGAATCGTAATCCATATCCACGGGGTTGGTAATTATATGTTTGGACAGCAACGCCAGATCGCTGGATTTATAGGCTTGTTCCAAATCGGTGTAGAGAAATTCCTGCACTTCGGTTTTGTTACGCGCAATAAACAGCGTCGCGCCATCGACATTGATCGGCGGGATATAGAGATCTATCACTGATCCAATGCGTGTTTGACGACGGATTTGTACCGATGCAGGCGTGAGCGGATCGCCCGTGACTTGCCATTCCGCGCCAGATGTAAAGACCTGCAAATGCCGTCCTGAGAATATACCGCGAATGGCGTTGACTTGGTCGGATAGGATTGCAAATTCGATGGCCTCATCGTCCAGCCCCTCGCCAAGGTCAAAATTAAACAAATCGCCGCTTTTGGAAAACCATAAACGGTTTGGCAGATCGCGAGAGCCGCCAATCACAAGACGATCCTGATGGAACGCGGTGGTGGAGGGATAGCCGCGAACCTCGCTGAAGGCTTGTTCGTACCAATCAATCGTGGTGTCCGTATCGAGGAGGTCTTCGATTGTGGTGACGCTGACGACTGTGGCGGAGTCAAAATCGGTGATCTCGACTTCTTTGCCCGCAACACGAAGCCGCGTGCCCTCGTGCCCTGCTTCGAACACAGCTTGCGATGCGGTGAGAGTGATGGCGCCGCTCGTGCCACTTGGCGTAAGCGTGACGTTGCTATCGGCGAATTTGAAATAGGGTTGCGCGATGATATTGGCATCTGTGAAGAAATTCCAATCATTAAGCGCCCACGTCCCGCCGCTATTACGGGTGAGTTTTTTGGGTGGCACATCAGGATGTGTAAGGAGGAGCGTATCGGCGCTTTGTGTCCAAGCGAGTTGCGGAATTTGCGCAGCATCCCACGGCGCGGCGATCGTTGTGTCATGCACGCCGCCCGCATAAATATTAATCGCCTCTTCGGTGATAACGAGCAAATATGTCTGTTGCGTGTTAAATTCGAACGCGATGAGTTTACCATCACCCGCGGCAGTATCTATAAAGCCCAGCCCCGCGCGGCGCGTAACGCCGCCCGTGGGTTGGATGAATACGTTACGCAATGCGAGCGCGCCGTTTTCATACGCGCGCAGATCTCCGCGCCCGAGGATTTCGCGGCTGACTTCGCCAGCGGTAAATGTGGTTTTAACTTCTCTTATGCGTGTCATGTGCTTTCTCCATTAAAAAAACCCGCCAACATTTTCATGTGGTGGGTTTGGATTGCTTAATCTTTATTTTTGAACTTTTATATTTTGGGTGCGTATGTACGATTAGCTAATAAAAAAGGAGCTAACATCATGAAAACCCAAAAATTAACATTATTGTCTACACTTGCTATTCTTGCCATTGGTCTTTCGGCCTGTGGTTCATCACGGACTGATCGTGCGTTGAGCGGCGGTGCTATTGGTGCGGGTGCTGGTGCTTTGACAGGCGCGGCCACTGGCGGTAGTACAGTAGGCGGCGCAATCCTCGGCGGTGCAGCTGGCGCGGCCATCGGTGGATTAACCGATAAAGATGATATCGATTTAGATCGTTAGACTTTACTAAATTCAAAGCCCGTCTCTAATTATTTAGAGGCGGGTTTTTTATTGAATGTCTGGAGCGGCATTAGGTTTCAAATCCTCGCCTTTGCAAGAAAATGCGCGGTAAGCATGTTCCAAGAGTCCATTAACTTCCTCTATAT
>JBBKXA010000143.1:0-20077 GCA_037969235.1 Bdellovibrionales bacterium
CTATATGATTGATTGGGTTGTGACCACATTGGCGTCTTCATTTTTATTGCAACGTGGGAAAACACGAAAAAAAGTTATTGAGAAGCGTCAGGCGCAATTAATTGAACGTTGGGGGCAAGAGGTAGATGGCACGATGGCGCTTGATCGGGAAGGTTTTTTGATTGAGCGTTAAGTGATTATGGATATTAATAGTTTTTTGTTTTAATTTTTTAGTCACCGTTTTTAATAAATCGAATTGATTTAAAGGTGCGTTTATCAATATAAAACCACTTGTGATTTATAGATGTATGTTTTTTTATTTTTAGAATCAATATTATTGTTAGTAAAGATATTTATAATTCTTGATTTTCTATGTTTTCTGTATGACCTTTAGAACATATTAATCTTCTTTTACTTGCATTTTTAAGAAAAGATTTAAATAAATGCGTTTTTGTTACTTTGCTTTACTAATAGATAAAATTTTATATAAAATTGTTTTAAATTTGTACTTGATGTTTCGTATTATTTTGTAGTATTATTTATATTATTACTGCGTTTTTTAACCTTCCCTTAACTATCTTGCGATATTCTAAAACTGTAGGCGGTGACAACCTAAGGCCACGCCAAGTGGGCAGGGATAACACAAACCGGTTTTGGTAAATCTAAATGGAGAAAAAAATATGTTGAAACTATTAGCGTTTAAAGAAGCGTATCTTTCGAATAAGGACGGTGCGACGGCTATTGAGTACGGTTTAATTGCAGCGGGTATTTCATTGGCGATTGTGGCGGTTGTGTTCACGTTCGGTGACCAATTGGAGACCACGTTTAACTCAATGGAAACAGCGATGTCTGAGGCTAACGGTAATTTAGGTGATGCACCAGCAGACCCATAAAATACACGGCTATTGATTTTAAGAAGCCCACCCATGTTTGTGGTGGGCTTTTTTCTTTCCTGTTTTAATCATGTGAAAATACTTTAAAGCGAGGCGCTATGTTGCTTCTTATATTCTTTCTTATGTGCTTGTTTGCTGTTTCGGGCGTGGGGATTTTGGCGGCTTTATCTGACTTACGCGGGATGGTGATTGCTAATCATTATTCTGTGGTTATTCTTGGGTTATTTGCGGTGTGTTATGGCGGGCTTTATTTTGCGGGGCGCGCAGATGTTTTTGCGCCGCTTTTGTCGCATGGCTTATCGTTTTTAATCGTATTTATTGTGACATTATTGCTATTTGCGGCGCGTGTTATGGGCGGCGGTGATGCTAAACTTGCCAGTGCTTTGGCGGTGTGGGTTGGTATTAAAGGGATGGTGGCGTTTTTATTTTATATGAGTGTTGTTGGTGGTTTGTTGGGCATATCTGCTTTGGTGATTGGTCGCGTTAAGCCGTTCAAAGCCCCGAAAGCGGGGAGTTGGATTGAACAGGTGCAAAATGGTGCGAACAAAGTGCCGTATGGTGTGGCGATTGTTGCGGGTGCGCTGGCTTCTTTTGTTAAAATGGGGTATCTTAATGTGGATACATTGTCTTCGTTCCTTTTGGGGTAGGCGTTCAGCCTGTTGATAACTACGTGAATAAATTGATGATAACTGAATTTAGGTGGGCTTTTCATTATGAATAAGAATATTCTCATTGTGCTGGGTGGGGCGATTTTGGTTGCTGTGTTGGTGGCTGTTCTTGTGCAGGCGATGCTCGGGGGGCAAAAAAAAGCGCCTGAGGTTGTTTCTGTGGCTAAGGCGCAGGTTTTGGTTGCTTCGCAAAAATTGGCTATCGGGCATGTTTTAAAAGAGGGCGATACGAAGTGGCAGGAATGGCCGAAAGAAAGTGTTTTTGCTGGTGCTGTTGTGCGCGAAGGCAATAAAAAGCCGCTTGAGGCTTTGGAGGGGCGTTTGGCGCGAGAAGTTGCTGCGGGCGAGCCGATCATGAAGAGCGCAATGTTGGGGCAAGAAAGCGGGAATTTGGTGGCGGCTAGTCTTGAGCCTGGGCAACGTGCCTTGGCGATTGGTATTTCAGCATCGGGTATGGCGGGTGGATTTATCGGGCCGGGTGATTTTGTTGATGTGATTTTGACATATAAGGAGTCTGTTAAGGTTGATAAGCAAGATCAGGCAAATCCAGCGATTAAAAAGATGATGGAGACAAATCTTAATCGATACGCTACGGAGACTATTTTGCAAAATGTTAAGGTTTTGGCGGTGGATCAGCGTTCCAAACGTCCTGAAGATAATGCGGTGAAGTTGGGTAAGACGGTGACGCTTGCGCTTAACTCACAGGATGCGGAGCGTTTGGCGCTTGCAACGGAATTGGGGGATTTGACGCTGGTGCTACGCGGTGTAGGGGATGACGCCATTGTGGTCAAGGAGTGGCCGATTATTACGGATGCGCGTTTAACGAATATGGATAACGAATTCTATGAAGAATATGAAAAGATTAAAAAGGACTCTGGAATAAATGCGAATAATGTGCGAATCTATAAAGGTGAGAATGTCACAACAATTCCCGCGCGTTGAGTTCTTTAACGCCTAATGTTCCTAAACAAGTTTCTTTTTGCTGCGTAAACAATTGAAAGATAACGATATGTTTAATCTATCCACAATTTTATCCAGAGCGGCGCAATGTTGTGCATTGCTTGCGGTGTGCAGCGTTATGTTGGCGCCGTTTATTAGCGTTCAGGCCGCGAAGGGTGATTTGAAGGCGTTGTCGGTTAAGGCGTCGAAGCCCGTGGTGATCACATTGGGCAAGGCTGATCTTATTCGGGTTACGGGCGATATTGCGGATGTTTTGGTGGCGGATCCGAGCGTTATTGATGTGCAAGCGGTGCAGAGTAATAGTTTGTATGTGGTCGGGAAGTCGGTGGGTGATACCAATATTATTGCGCTGGATGGGTTGGGCAATGTGATGAGCCGCATTGATGTGCATGTCACTTATGATTTGCTGGCGATCCAGGATACTATTGACACATTGTTTCCCAAAGAAAATGTCAAGGTCAGCGGTGTGGCAGACCAGATTTTGTTAACGGGTGAGGTTTCCGATCCTGAAACGGCGTCGAAGATTGTTAATCTGGCGGGGCGGTATGTGAGTAATGTGCAAGGCAGCGCGGGGTCAATTGATGGCGCGATTTCGAATATGCTTGAAGTGCGAGGAGAGCAGCAGGTGATGTTGCAGGTGAAGATTTTGGAGGCTTCACGTACGGTGCTTAAGGAGCTGGGGATTAATACGACGATTAATAATGCAGGTGCGCCCAATGCGGTGGGACGCAATAGTTCATTTGCGCTTACGCCAGCAGGTGGGGCGGGTTTGACACAGCAAGCTGTGGGAGTTGCTCAGCTTCTTACGAATACGGGATTGAGCGGTATTGGTGGTTTGAATTTTCAGCTTAGCGCGCTGGAGCAACGCAATTTGGTCAATATTTTGGCCGAGCCAAACTTGACGGCCATTTCTGGTCAGGAAGCGGGTTTTTTGGCGGGGGGAGAATTTCCTGTGCCATCGGGGCGTGATCAGGTTGGGAATATTGTTGTGGAGTTTCGGGAGTTTGGTGTGTCGCTGAATTTCCGTCCTACGGTGCTGTCGAGCGATCGGATTTCATTGAAGATGAATACGGAAGTTTCCTCGCTAAACCGGACGAATGCGGTGACTTTGGCGGGGTTACAGGTGCCGGGGTTGGATATTCGCCGCGCTGATACAACAGTGGAAATTCCTAGTGGCGGAAGCTTGATGATTGCGGGGATTTTACGCGCTGATGCTATTGATGGGATGTCTGGGCTACCTGGGATTGCAGATACGCCGATTATTGGCGATTTGATTAAGTCTGATAATTTTCGTCGTAATGAAACCGAGTTGATTGTGATTGTGACACCATATCTCGTGGAGCCGTATGCGGAAACAGATCGCGCCGACCCTGTGCCAGTGGAGCGTAATAATCCTTTGGCGCGTTCGTTTGCGGCAAATATTCGTCGCAATTATACGGCTAAGATTGAAGATATGTTTGATGCGGATCAGCAGTATGGATATTTGCTGGATTAATTTACGAGATTGATGGATGGGAATTATTATGAAAGCTAAGAGCGCGAGCAAAACTAAAGGCAATGCTGCGATTTTGCCCTATATGGTGTTGGGGTTGATTGCGCTTTGTGTGATGTTGACGGGGTGTGAGATGTATGCGCCTAGCCGTGTTTCTGAAAGCCGTGTGCAGATTGAAGAAAAGCGTTTCAGTGATGTGATGCCCGTGGCGACTTTTAATGATGTTGCCGTGAAGCGGTTGGCTGATCATCATCGCCGTCATGGTGATGGGGCGGTGGAAGTGACTGTGACTTATGATTCAAGCCGTGGATCGGCTTTAAGAGCGGCGGATGAGGTGGGCGTTATTCGTTCACGTTTGATTAAAGCGGGGGTGGAGGATGTTTTGGGGAGTATTTTGCCTGTGAAAAATATGGGTAGAGATATGAATGTCATGATTGCTTATAATGCCATAAATGCGCTTGCGCCGCGCGATTGCACGATGATGTCTGGTTTTGAAGGACATGTTATTGAAGCGGATGAAGATTACAAATTAGGATGCACGCGCGAGAGTTTATATGCGCGCCAGATTTCACGCGCAAAAGATTTAAAAGGGCGAAAAAGCAATATGGACTTGAATGATGGGCGTCGTATTACCAATTCAATAGAGAGCGTACGTGCGGGAGAGACTAGCCCGTCATTAAACGGTAAAAACGCTTCGGAGTAATGCAGTCTTAGGCTGTGAAATTGCGTAATATAAGGGAAATGCACTATGGCTGATGCCAACACTTCTATATCGGTTTTGCTGCCTTCGGCGAGTGTGGTGGTGTATGCTAAAGATACGGATACGCTGGATGCGGCGGCGGCGCTTGAGAATGATTGGCGTTTTGCGCGGGTTAAGATGTCTTGTGAAAAAGGTGATGTGCATACCGCGATTGATGCGTATAAGGAATTAAATTCGCCTTCGTTGATTATTATTCAAACCGATACGATAGATGACAGCTTTACCGAGGAATTAGGGGAGTTGGCGCAATATTGTGATGAGGGGACTTCGGCAATTGTTATTGGCCCCGATAATGATGTGAATTTATACCGCAAATTGATTGATATGGGCGTGAGCGATTATTTGGTTCGCCCTGTGGCGACGTCTGATCTTGCCGGTGTTATTGGGCGTGCTTTGATTGATAAAAAGGGTGTGACGGGCAGCCAGCTTATCGCCGTTATGGGCGCGAAAGGCGGCGTTGGAGCTTCGGCGATTGCTCAAGCTTTGGCGTGTGGTTTGGCGGAAATTGGCGGGCATAAAACGATGCTGATGGACGTGTCTGGTGGTTGGTCATCAATGAGTGTAGGCATGGGGTTTGAGCCGAGCACGACGCTGAGTGAAGCGGTGCGAGCGGCGGAGAGTAAAAATCAGGATAATTTAAAGCGTATGTTGCATAAGGCTAATGGCAAGCTTACGGTTTTGGCTACGGGTAGCGATGTGATGTTGGAACAAACTGTTACACCTGCGCAGATTGAAATGTTGATTGATGTGTTGATGGTGACGTATCCCGTATTGGTGATTGATCTTTCGCAATCGCCAGAAGCGTTGCAAAAGGCCGTGTTGACACGCGCTAATCAGATTTTGGTAACGACGACGCCGGCTTTGCCGTCATTGAGGCTGGCGCGGAGTTTGATTCAAGAAATTCGTGAAGTGCGCGGCGGTCAAGGCGGAGAGTTGAGTTTGATTGTGAATATGCAAGACCATGCCAAAGGGTGTGAGGTCTCTAAATCCGATATTGAAAAGGCTATGGAATTTGATGTGGCGGCTTATATTCCCTTTGATGCGAAGATGTTTATGGGGAACGAAAGCCAGAGCAAGAATTTATGTGAGGATAAGGCCGCGCGTGCGATGATTGAAAAATCGCTTTTGCCTATAGTCAGTGGAACTTTGGGGCATGGGGAGAAGAAGGCCGCAGAAAAAATCGGTTTCATGGATAATGTTTTAGGGAAGTTGAAAAAGTAGATGTTTGGCAAAAAAGGATCAGCGATAAGCGCGGATGCGCCTGATAGCTCTAAAAAGCGAAAAATTGCGCCGACTATTGAATCTGAAAAGGTGAAAGAACCTGAAGATGACCCAGTGGATATACTTTCCGAGGTAAGTGATGCGCTTGATGATCATGGTGATGATGAGCCAGAAGTCGATATTTTGAGTGCGCAGAAGCCTGCGAAGAAAGCGGAGGAAAAGCCCGTTAGTAAAAAGGCGCGGGCGGGCAAGGTAGAAGCGGCAGAAGAAATGATTGCTGCGGATTTAGCCGCCAATAGTCAATTAGAGCCAGAAGTGAGCAGCGCGGATTCTATTACGGCTTTGCGTTTGCAACGTGCGCGTAATCGAATTTGGCTGGATTTGCGTGATGGGATTGATCTTAAGGCGCTTGCGAACATGGAAGCCAAAGCGGCGCGTGAAGAGGTGCAGAGTGCGGTTGAAGAAATTGCGCGTTTTCGCAATCTTGATCTTACGCCGATTGAATTACAGGGCATATCGAAAGAATGCGCCGATGATATGCTTGGTTTTGGGCCTTTGGAGGAGTTGCTGGAGCGTGATGATATTGCTGATATTATGATTAACGGCCCTTATACGACTTATATCGAAACCAATGGAAAAATCGAAAGAGCGAGTATTAAATTTCGCGATAACCAACATTTAACGACAATTTGTCAGCGGATTGTGGGCGCGATCGGGCGACGAGTTGATGAGTCTAGCCCGATTTGTGATGCGCGTTTGGCGGATGGTTCGCGGGTGAATGTAATTATCCCACCGCTGGCTGTTGACGGCGCATGCATGACCATTCGTAAATTTACCAAAGATAAGCTGACGTTAGAAAAATTGCAGCAATTTGGATCGATGACGCCGTCTTGTGCGAAGTTGATTATGGCGATTGGACGGTGTCGGGTGAATGTGTTGGTTTCCGGTGGTACGGGTTCGGGAAAGACTACGATGCTGAACTGTTTGACGCGTTATATTGAGCCAGGCGAGCGGATTGTGACGTGTGAAGATGCTTGTGAATTGCAATTGCAACAGCCGCATGTGGTGCGGCTTGAGACAAGGCCGCCTAATTTGGAAGGTGTCGGCGAAGTGACGATGCGCGATTTGGTGAAAAACTGTCTACGGATGCGACCAGAGCGTATAATTGTGGGGGAGGTGCGTGGCCCAGAGGCGTTTGATTTGTTGCAAGCTATGAATACCGGGCATGATGGATCAATGGGTACTGTTCACGCGAATAACCCGCGAGAGGCGGTTTCGCGGATGGAGAATATGATTGCGATGGGGGGGCTGAATTTGCCTACGATCGCGGTGCGGGAGCAAATCGCGGGTGCGGTTCAGGTGATTATTCAGGTGCAACGTTTACGTGATGGTTCGCGTAAGACTACGCATGTGACGGAAATTACAGGCATGGAGGGCGATGTTGTGACCATGCAGGATCTTTTTGTTTTGGAAATTGATGGCGAAGATGAGGATGGTAAGCTGATTACGCGCCATCGCTCTACAGGTTTGCGGCCTAAATTTTATGACAATGCACGCCAATATGGTGTTGATGGTCTTGTATTAGAGGCTATGGAAGGTGCGTTTGATTAGGTCATGAGTATCTTACATATACTTATTGTTGCGATTATCACTATACTTATTATGGGTGTGGTGATTGCGGTTATGGTGTCGCAGGAGAAAAAGCGAAAAGCGCGGATGATGAGCGTTATTCGTGGTGGCGCTCATAAAAGTGCTGGCAAGGCACTTAAGAATGATAAAGATCGCAAGCGTGCGGATATGGCGAAAAAGCTGAAGGATTCAAAGGTCGGCACGGGCAAAGGCGGTAAAAAGAAAGTTTCTATTGCGCTGAAAATTGAGCAAGCGGGGTTGTCGACTTCGGTGCGTAAATTTTGGATTTTATCTTTTATTTCGATGTTTGCGGTTTTGGCGCTGGCGAATTTTATGCACCAGCCGCCGCATATTTTGATTTTGGCGGCGATTATTGGGCTTTTGGGGTTGCCGAGGTTTGTGTTGAAGAAATTGGCGGCGCGGCGGCAGAAGAAATTTTTGGAGGAATTTCCCGATGCGCTTGAGGCTACGGTGCGCTTGTTAAAAGCTGGCATGCCTGTATCGGAGGCGATTTCTATGATTGCGCGGGAATATGATGGGCCTGTAGGCGAGGAAATGGGACGCATATATGATAAGCAGAAGATTGGTGTATCTCTGGCTGAAGCCGCATTAGAAAGCACGAAGCGTATGCCGCTCACGGAAATGCAGATGTTTGCGACGGGGTTATCAATTCAGGCGCAAACGGGGTCGAGTTTATCGGAGGTGTTGATGAATTTGTCGGGCGTTATTCGCTCGCGGTTTCGCTTGAAACGTAAGATTAAAGCGTTGTCATCGGAAGCGGTGGCTTCGGCGAGTATTATTGGTGCGTTGCCGATTATTGTGGCGGGCGGGATGTATTTTGTGAATTACGAATATCTTGAAGTTTTGTTTATTACGCCTACGGGTAATATGCTGTTGACCGTGGCGATAGGCATGATGGCGTTTGGGATTTTTATCATGAAGCAAATGATTAATTTTAAGGTTTAAAAGGACGGTATGGATAATCAATTGCTTATTACGATTGTTACGGCGTTGCTGGCGGCGCTGTCGTTTGCGGCGTTTGCTCTGCCGTTTTTGAACCGCACCGATAAGAAAGATCATTATCGTGCGGTGATAGAAAAGCGGCGCAAGGACTTGTTTCAAGCGACGCGTGATGGCAGCATTCATAAAGCCAAGGGTGATAAGGATAAAAAGCAATCGGCGGCGGATTCGATTGCTTCGCTTTATAAGATGCGTGAAATGGCGGGGGAGATGGGGGAGAAGGCACGTGACAAGATGTTGCAGGCTGGTATTCGCAACCCGAATGCGCCGATAAAATTTATTATTGCACAAATCGTTGCGCCACTTGTTCTTACTGGTTTTATTATGATGATTATATCGGGCAGCGATAAGGAAATTGAACCGATTATGAAGTTGCTGTATATGTTTATCGCGATTTTTGCGGGATATAAATTGCCCGATCTTTTGATTAAAAACAAAATCCAAAAGCGTCAGCAAGAGATCAACCTGACGTTTCCAGATGCGCTGGATATGATGTTGATTTGTGTGCAGGGCGGGATTGGATTGGAGCAAACTGTGGCGCGGGTTGCGGATGAGGTGGCGGAGCATTCGGAAACACTGGCGGAGGAGCTTGGGTTGTTATCGGCGGAAATGGCGATGTTGAATGATCGACGCCAAGCGTTGCAGGATTTCGCGCGGCGTGTAGGGAGTGGCGGGGCGAAAAGCTTTGCTACAGCGCTTATTCAAGCCGAGCAATATGGGACATCGGTGTCGCAAGCGATGCGCGTGATGAGTGATGAAATTCGCGATCAACGTATGGCAAAGGCGGAGCAGAAGGCGGCTTCGCTGCCTCCGAAATTAACAGTGCCGATGATTTTGTTTTTCTTGCCAGCACTGTTTATTATTATTCTGGGCCCAGCGGGGATTCAAGCTGGCGCGGCAGGGGTCGGTGCGGGGTAGGTGTGTTTTCTTATGCGCAATTGGGCTTCAACTCTAGATTTTGTGTTTGATCAAGATGATTTAGATCAGGATATAGCTCTGCATCAGGCGCATAGGATTTGATGATAAATTCAAGTGCGGCGTAAGATCTTGGGAAAGCTTTTTTATGCCCGCGATTTCTGATCTCATTTGAATCGTTTATAAATCCCCCGATAATATTTGCAAATGCTTGAGCAATTACTTCTTCACGGGCAGCTTGGTAATGAGGTTGTTTACCTTGCGTGTGATGAGTTTTGCTTATGTAATAACTATAGGTTTTAATTATATGGTTGTATAAGTTTTTGGTTTTAGGGCAAGTGCTTCGCGCTTTTTTGAATAATTCGATTACATCTTGTTCATAGTCATTTTTAAAGCCAGGTGTTGAGGAAAATGGGGCTGGTTTATGACATATATCAAATGCGTGGCCAGCTTCGTGCAAAAATCGTTCACGTAGGCTTTCTTTTACCGCGATATAAACATGTTTTTGAGGGTCGAGTTTTTTCTGTGGGATATAAATAATATTTTCTTCGGGTAAATAAAAGGCAGAAGCATAACGGACATCCTTATTGCCATGCCCTCGGGTTATAATGCGTTCCGGTGATGGAATTAAGTCTTTTATATAGTGCGGAATGTGTGTTTGTGTTTCTGGTATTTGTAGGCGTATGGCGTTTGGAATGTGCGTCATAGCACCGTTAATGCTTTGAACGATGTGCGGGTTTATGATTTCATTAACGCTATCAAAAAACTGCGGGTTTTTCATTTCAATTTTTCATATTTTTCTTTCGCCCTTTGTATAATAAAAAACACGCGAAGTCAATATTTTTGAAAAATTAAGACTTAGCTTTAATCTCTGGCTTACGTACCGGCTTTGGAGCGGGGGCGCCTTCGGCTTGCTGGAGGGCGAGGACAATGCGCAGGTTTCGTTCAATCTCTATTCGATCGGGGGAGATTTCTTTGGCTTTTGCCAAGATTTCTACTGCTTCATTTAAGTGTTTTTGGCTCGCGAGGTTGAGGGCGAGGTTGTTCATTATGCTGGTTGGATTGCCTTGCCAGATTTCTAAGCCTTGACGATATGCGCGTTCGGCGGGTTCGTATTTGCTTTGCGCATCAAGGGAAATACCGAGACGGTGAAAGGCCTGGAAATTATTGGGATCGGCGAGAATTGCTTTCTGTGCATAGTTCTCAGCGGCTTCGTTGCGGCCATCGGCGAGCATGATGGCGGCGTATTCAGATAGCGCGAGTGAGGAAGCGTTTTTTTCTTTTGCAAAAGGCTCTAGGATGGTTTGTGCTATATCGAGCGCGCCTTCTTCTCTCAGGCCAGCGGCGTATTCAGCAGCGCGGTTGACGTCATCTGGCTTTTTCTTGTAATCGCGTTCTAACGCGGCCATTGATTTGTCATTATTGCGCGCATAGATCGAACTGGAGTCATATGTTTTGGACGCTTCAGAGGAGTATATCTTTGATACTGCGTCGCTGCCTTGTTGATTATTGGTTGTTTGTGAAGTGGTGCTACAAGCGTTAATAGATAAGCCTACGGAAGCAAGCAAGGCGAGTGTCAGGATTTTTTTCATGGTGTAAGCTTTATCTAAAAAATGTGCGTTAAGGGTGCATTGGTAATATACTAGCGCTAAGGCGCTTCGGTTTCAAGCTCTGCGTTTGCGGGGAGAGGGGGAGGATTTGCGGATGGAAGTGCGCTATCGGGGATTAACGTTTCATCGGTGGTGTCCACATCTTCGGGAGAGCTAGAGGTGCTTCCTTGCATAGTTGTCGGGCCGTTGTTTACGATTTCGCTACTGCCGAGTAAAATCTCATGGCACATATCGGGGCAGTAAAAAACGCTGGTGTCCTGACAATCGGTTTTGCCATTACAGGAGCGACGGACGCGGATGTATTTTTCCTTTTCACCGCCGCTTATGATGACGTGGCGTTGCATGATGACTTCACCTTTGTTATCGAGCACGACAAAATGCGTTGCGCCTTGGGCTTTGGGGATGAGTACGAGGGTTTGCGGGCTATCGGCGAGGATGTTTAGGTGTTGAGGGTTGCCGATGATGATGCTGCCGGCGGGTTTGTCGAGGCGGACTAATTCCGATTTATCGGGGCTGAGCTTTAGATTTGGGTGTGTGTGCGCATTGGAATCGTAGACAATGCCTTTTTCAGCGGCGGAGGCCGCAGGGAGGATATCAATGGGCGTCGCGATATTGTCCACGACCGATTGCGCAAATGCATTTTGTGAAATGCAAAGTACAGAAAATGTGGCAATTAATAACAAACGTGCATAAAACATGAGAAGCCCCGTGATGTGGGAAGGAAGTTGTATCCTTAGTATAGCGTCAAAGGCGTTAAGAATCACCTTATTTCTTGGCGTATTTACTTAAAACTTTATCGGTTTTAATTTTGATAAAGAGTGTCGAGCTTATCGACGGGGACGTTAAATACCTTGCTGACGGATGTTAATAAATCACCGGGCATAAATGGCTTGGTGAGTATTCCAACATTATAGTCTTTGATGTTTTCCAGCCCCGCATGGAAAGAGGCGTCTTTTGCGCGACCAGTAATGACTAAAATCGGGATTTTTGATTTTTTTGATAATACGTTTTTTACTTTGTAAATGAAGCTGAAGCCATCTTCGCCAGGCATGCTAAGATCTGTGATGATAAGATCATAATCTTGTTTTTGTAAGGCTTGGGTCGCTTGTGCGCCATTGGCGTAAGCGTCAACAAGAATGCCGCGATTGCGCAAAAGGTCTGCGATTAAAGATTGAATTTCTATTTCATCTTCGACGAGAAGGATTTTTTTCATGATGTGTGTATGTTGTTAGATGCCTATTCTTTAGTATACTCTAATTTACGATGTTGATGAAGTTATAAAACTGCGTTACCTTGTTAAATAGGGCCTTTTCATCGCAAAAGAGTAAGCTTTTTCATGAATATACGCGTGTTGATTGTTGATGATTGTGATGCCGACCGTATGTTGATCCGTCAGGGGATACGCGTGCCTGGTAATAAGATCACCGTTGATGAAGCCAAAAACGCGAAAGATGGGTTGGCGAAGATCAGTGTGAATACATACGACTGTATTTTCATTGATTATATGTTGCCCGATATGGATGGTATCGCTTTGTTGAAAAATATTAAAACTGCGGGCAATGACGATATGATGCCTTGTCCGATTATTATGCTGACGGGGCAAAATAGCCAAGCAGTTATGATTGATGCGATCAAGCAGGGCGCGCAGGATTATTTGTTAAAAGACAATCTCTCTCCTGATGCTCTATACTTAGCTTTGATAAAATCCAAGACGATTTATGATTTGCGTGTAGCGCATAAGCATACGCAAGAACAGTTGTCGCAATCACGCAAGATGGAGTCTTTGGGGCAGTTGACGGGCGGCATTGCGCATGATTTTAACAATCTCTTGACGATCGTATTCGGCAATACATCTTTGTTGAGACATTCGGTTGAACAGGGTGGTGAGGTTGATAAAGACGGGTGTTTGAAAAAGATTGATGCGATTGAACGCGCGGCTTCACGTGGGGCGGATATGATTAAGCGTTTGATGGTTTTCACGCGTCAAAAAGGGTTGGAGAGTGTAAGCGTTAATTTAAATGACGTGGTTAATGATTTGGAAGATATTATCTGTAGCGCGTTGGGTGATGCGGTTGAGGTGCGCAAGGATTTGGGTGCGGGTTTGGTCGATGTTCATATCGATGTGGGACAATTTGAACAGGCCGTTATCAATATGGCGATTAATGCCCGTGATGCGATGGTTGATGGTGGGGTGCTGACGATATCAACATGTAATGTGATATTGGGTGAGGCGGATTTGGTGGACATGCCAGAATTGGTGGCTGGCGAATATGTGTGTTTGAGCATTACAGATAATGGCACAGGGATGCCAGAGGCGGTGCGCGCCAAAATTTTTGATCCGTTTTATACCACGAAGGATATCGGAAAAGGCACAGGATTGGGGCTGAGTATGGTTTATGCTTTGTTGCGAGATTCTGGTGGGGCGATTAAGGTGGAAAGCATTTTGGGACAAGGGAGTGTGTTTAGTATGTATTTGCCACGTACTGATAAGCTTGTTGAAGATTTGAAAAATTCCGATCGGGGGAATGTTGAGGTGCCTGGTGGTGACGAAGTTATTTTATTGGTCGAAGATGAGGACGAGATTCGGGTGATGAATGTTGATTACCTTAAAGGGCAAGGGTATCGCGTTTTTGACGCCGCCAATGGCGAAGATGCAATGAAATTTATGATCGGATTTAAAGGCCGTATTGATTTGTTATTTACCGACATCGCAATGCCGGGCGAAATTAATGGTATCCAATTAGCGGCGCGTGTGTTGGAGCTGAATAAGGAGACACAAATTTTATTTAGCACAGGATATTCCAAGGAAGCGATCAATGATTATAGTTTAATTGATGGGAAACATTTTGTTTTGCGTAAGCCATATAAGGCTCATGATTTGTCGTTGCGTATTCGCGAGATTTTAGATTGAGCCATTTAATTCCAACTCTGTCTTAGGTAAGCGGCAAATATTTTTCCAATAAATTTGTGAAATTGTTGCTCAAGAGATCTTTCTTCAAGCATACGTGATTTGCGCCTTCTTTCAGACATTCATTCACTGCTATATCTGTGCTCAAGTTGGTTAAGACAAAAATTGGGCACCTTTTATTGAGCTCTCGTATCTGGCGAACCGTTGCAGGACCGTAGGCATCAGGCAAGTTAAGGTCTAGTAAAATCAAATCAAAGCGCGGACTTTTACTTAAAATTTTGTAAGCACTTTCCATGCTAGTGCTTTCGGTGATTTCTGCAGACATCCATTTTTCATGGATCGACTTTTTGATCAATACCCTGTCTGGTGCGTCATCTTCGACCATTAATATTTTTTGAGGGGGCATATTTGCTCCTTTATTTTATAATTTATATAAACACAGTCATGCGCAGTTTTTGATATCTTGAGTATCGTTGCAATACAATTATAACGTGTTTTCTGTTTATAAGTGCTTAATGTTCAGATGGGTGTAAGCGTTTTGGCCAAGTAAAGCAGATGGTTGTGCCTGATTTTGTTTGGTGAGCGGTGTCGTTAGGTTTTATATATATATTTCCGTTATTGTGCTCTGCGATTTTTTTCGCAATTGTAAGCCCTGCCCCGATCCCGGCATATTGATCGGGGTGGAGATTTTGAAACATACGAAAAACCTTATCGTGGTATTCATCATCTATACCGATGCCATTATCGGATATTTCAAATCGCCACATTTGGCCATCATCATGGGCGGAGATTGAAATTTTGGGGGTGATTGAAGATTGAGGGGGGTGGAATTTTGCGGCGTTGTCCAATAGATGGGTGAAGAGTTGCTCGATTTGTGTTGTATCGCCATGAATATCAGGAAGTTGGGTTGTTTCAAAGATTATGTTATTGGCCGTGAATGATTGGATGATGTTACTCACGATATCTTGTGTGTTAATGAGTGTTATCGGTGCCTTTTTTGCAGCAACGCGAGAAAGCTCAAGCAATGCGGTTTGCATGTCTTCCATTTTGCCTACCGCTTTAATTATGAATTGTGTGTAGAGCGTTTCATCGTCGCCCATATGTGGCTTTAATGAATCGGTTAAAAGGCGGGTGAATTCTTTGATGTGACGGATAGGAGCTTTAAAATCATGGGAAATGATATAGGTGAAATCTTCATAATCTTGTTGCAGCGCCTTTAGTTGTGTTTCGCAAGACTTGCTCATGATTTATGCATGTTTATCCGTGGGAAGTAGTGCGAGGCTAAACCAAAACATTTCAACAGCTTCGAGCAATTTTTTGTGGTCGGCGATGCTCGATGGTTTTGCGACATAGCTATTGGCGTGCATGCTGTAGCATTCGACCACATCGTTGCGAGCTTTGGAGCTGGTGAGCATGATAATGGGGGTGCGTTTTAATGTGTCGTGCGTTTTGAGTTCGGCGAGGACTTGTTTTCCGTCTTTACGGGGCATGTTGATATCGAGCAAAATGATGTCGGGTTTGGTTGTGGTTTCATCGTTTAGGTAGGCAATGGCTTCTTCGCCGTCGGATGAAATGTTAGAGATTTTGGCCAATGAGGAGTTTTCAAAAATTTTCTTGATCAACATTACATCGGCAGGGTCGTCTTCGACGAGCATAACGTTTAAAACGCGTTTATTTTCGGTGTCGATTGTCATTATGTGCTCAATTCGTGGTGTGTGATGTTTGATTAATTCAACTTGGACGTGTAAAATCACTCTATTATTAGAACGCTTTTATCTAAAAAATGCAAGGACTTATCCTTTTGCCGTTACAATGTGGTCTTGCGGGGGTCGAACGCATCGCGGACGGCTTCGCCGATAAATGTGAGGAGCGAGAGCATGACGGCAAGGGAGAGAAATGCAGCGATGCCGAGCCAAGGGGCTTGGAGGTTGTTTTTGCCTTGCGCGAGTAATTCGCCGAGCGATGCAGATCCGGGGGGCAGGCCTAGGCCGAGGAAATCGAGGGATGTCAATGCGGTAATCGAGCCAGTGAGGATGAAGGGCATGAAGGTGATTGTGGCCACCATCGCGTTGGGCAAAACATGTCGCCACATAATCACACGATCAGATACGCCGAGGGCGCGGGCGGCGCGCACATAATCGAAATTACGGGCACGTAGAAATTCGGCACGCACAACATCAACAAGGCTCACCCAGCTAAACAGCAGGAGAATGAGAAGGAGCGTCCAGAATCCGGGGATGAAGATGGAGGAGAAGATAATGAGTATATAGAGGCTGGGCATGCTTGCCCAAACCTCGATGCCGCGCTGCATGACGAGATCGAGTTTTCCGCCGTAATAGCCTTGTATTGCGCCCGCTGCTACGCCGATGATGGATGATACAAATGTGAGGGCGAGGCCGAATAGTACGGAGATTCGAAAGCCATAGATGACGCGGGCAACGACGTCGCGCCCTTGGTCGTCGGTGCCGAACAGATTGTCACGGTCGGGTGCGCTGGGTGCTGGGGTTTTAAGGTCGTAATTGATGGTGTCATAGGAAAAGGGGATGGGCGGCCAGATCATCCAGCCTTTAGCGTTTATAAGCTCGCGCACTTCGGGTTCACGATATTCGGCTTCAGTTTCGAAATATCCGCCGAATGTGGTTTCGGGGTAGTTTTTGAAGGTGGGGAAATAGAGCGCGTTGTCGTAAGCTATGAGGATGGGTTTATCGTTGGCGATAAATTCTGCGCCGAGAGCTACGCATAGAAATGCGAGGAAAATCCATAAGCTCCAGAACCCGCGTTTGTTGGCGCGGAATTGGGAGAAGCGGCGGCGGGTTAGGGGGGTGAGATTCATGAAAAATTTAAATCCTTCTTCATTATCTTTTTTGCTTCCGAATAAGCGCTTCGTTGTAAATCAAAAGCCTCTGTCTTCATTGTATTTAAATGCGACACCAATGCATCATTTGCTAATAGTTCACATCGATCCACCCATAATGCAAAATTTAAAACTGCCTCTTTATCAGCTTTTAGGCATGCCTTTTGATACGCGGACATTAAGCCAATGTAAGCTTCCTTTTTTTCTAAAAAATTTCTGGTTTCTAAACGTGCTTTTTCAGATAACCATGATTGTATTATAGTTGTCAAAATACTGCCGATTATACCACCTATACCAGCAGCTGAAATGAGTTGTAATATCTCCATCAAACCGCCCTCGCTTCGAAGTCGATGCGGGGGTCTACCATGACGTATACTATGTCGCGCACTAGATGCATGACGAGGGAGATGAGGGCGAAGATGTAGAGTGTGCCGAGGACTACGGGGTAGTCGCGGTAGATTACGCTTTCATAGCCGAGCAAGCCTAAGCCATCGAGGGAGAAGATTACTTCGATCAGCAGCGCGCCGGTGAAGAAAATATGTACGAAGGCGGCGGGGAAGCCGGCGATTACGATAATCATGGCGTTGCGGAAAACATGACCATAGAGAACTTGGTTTTCGGCGAGGCCTTTGGCGCGCGCGGTTAGGACGTATTGCTTGTTGATCTCGTCGAGGAATGAGTTTTTGGTGAGTAGCGTTAGCGAGGCAAAGCCAGAAATGACCATCGCGGCGATGGGCAGCACCATATGCCATGCGTAATCGAGGATTTGTCCGATCAGGGTCATGTCTTCGAAACCGTCCGAAGTTAACCCGCGTAAGGGAAAAAGATCGAAATAGCGGCCACCTGCGAATAGGACGATGAGTAAAATAGCGAACATAAAGGAGGGGATTGCGTAGCCGATAAAGATGGCGGCGCTTGTCCAGATATCGAACGGTGTGCCATCGCGCACGGCTTTTTTGATACCGAGCGGGATGGAGATGAGGTAGATGATTAGCGTGGACCAAAGGCCGAGCGAGATGGATACGGGCATTTTTTCAAGCACCAGTTCCAGCACGTTAATATCGCGATAATAGCTGTTGCCGAGATTAAAGACCGCATAGTTTTTGACCATGATCCAGAATCGTTCATAGGCGGGTTTGTCGAAGCCGTAAAGTTGTTCCAGTTCTTTGACAAATTCGGGGTCTAGCCCTTGGGCGCCGCGATATTTGCTGCCTTGTCCGGTGGACATTTGTGGGCTGGAGGCCATGCCAGCATCTCCACCAGAGCCGCCGCCGAAGCGGGCTGTGGCTTCGGTGCCGTGGCCTTGGAGTTGGGCGATCATGCGCTCTACGGGGCCGCCGGGGACGAATTGGATGATAACGAAGCTAATCAACATTATCCCGAACAGGGTCGGCAGCATCAGCAATAAACGTTTGAAAATATACGCGGTCATGCGTTGATCTTAATACGCCGCGCAAAAAAAAAGAAGCCTGCAATCATATTTATGCGCGGCTTCTTTTTATGTGGTTTTGATATAAACTATCAACCTATATGGTCAAGAGCCAAATCAATGCGAGCTAGGTTTTCTTCAGAGGGGTCTATTTTAGCACTAGCAACTAATACACGGATTGTTGCTACTGGGTCTGCTAAATATTCGTTTTCCACTGCTTCTAACCATTTGGATTGTACTTCGGTTTCATTTGACATTGGTAATCTCCTTCTTTGCTTTCAATGATTGTGATAATATCAATAACATAATGCGCTGTCAATATAAATATGAAAATTAAATTAAAGGTGCAAGTTTTATAAGATTGTTTCAAATCCCTTTTCGCGGTAAGTTTTATTATGGTAGGGCGATTGATATGTATTGGCGGGTTGCCGGGGGTTGGTAAGACTAGGGTGGCGCAATATCTGGCGGGCGTTATTATTGGAAGCGTTATGCTTGATCCTGATAAAATTCGTTTGGAGATATTGGGTAGGGAGCCTGAATCTGACACGCTTGTGGATGCGGATATTACCGAAGATACTACGGCGCAAGTTATTGAGCTTATGTACATACAAGCGCAATCGTTATTAGAAGAACGCAAAACCGTTATCATTGGTTCGGCATTTAATTTGGAATTTATGAGGGTGCAATATGAGGATTTGGCGAAACATTCTCAGGCTGAATTTATGCCGATATGGTTGGAGTCTAGTGCATTATTGCGCATTGAAAGAGCGCAAAGAAGGCTGGATGAAGGTGGGAATCCTTCGGCTGTTTCTCAGGAGAGAGTGAAAAATGCTGTTATTTACGGTCAAGTTGATTGGCCAATTATTGATGCTTCTGGCGATATTTCGAGTGTCAACAAGGCTGTTTTAGAAAAAATTCAAGCACGGTAGGTTTTTTCGTAGCTTTGGAGGTCATGGACGGATATTCCATTGTTCAACCCGCCATTTTTTGTTTTCGTGTTTAAGGATGCCCAGCGCGCCTGTGGCGAGTTTTAGGGGGTGGGATTTTTGGAAGGATTTGAAATCGCCAGTGATGTAGGGGGCAAATCTTGCGATGCCGTTGGAGGTGACGACTAAAACGGTTTCGTTGTCTTCGAATGCGGCGATTTGCTGGGCAAATTCATGCCAGTTTTTTTTGATGGCTTCGGGGTCGACGTTCCAGCCTTGGGGGACAATTGCGTGATCGTCCCATGCTTTGATGGCATGCTTGCCGATGCGGGCGATGACTTTGGCTTCGGGTTGGTTTTCGTCGACGCCGTAATCAATTTCGTTGAACATGTCGAGTGGGAAGACGGGGTTTGAGATTCCGCTGGATTTTACCGCGATTTGTGCGGTTTCAATGGTGCGTTTGAGGGTGGAAGAGTAGACCACATCGGGGATCATGTTGTGGGTTTTGAGGTAGTTTCCCAGCGCGGCGGCTTGTTCGCGGCCTTTATCGACGAGGGGGAGGTCGGTGCGGGCGCCTACGCGGGTGGGGGTTTCATCGGCGTTAAAAGTATTGCCGTGACGGGCGATGATGAGGGTGGTCATGTGGCTAGCCGTTTTTCTGCGCGCTCTAGATCTTCGGGGGTGTCGATGCCTGCTTGCATTTGGCCGCTTTCGATTTCGATTTTGACGCATGTGATTTCTATGCCATTTTCAAGCATGCGCAATTGTTCCAGCCCTTCGAGCTGTTCGTAGTGCCCTTGAGGGAGGGCGCAG
>JBBKXA010000144.1:0-3199 GCA_037969235.1 Bdellovibrionales bacterium
TTCATAAAATTTATTTTCTAATTATTGAATGGTGGAAACGCAAGCACTAATAATAGAGTAGCATAAAAACCCAACCTTCCCAAATCCATTACAAAACCCTTTAAAGGTCTACGAACACATGCGTTTCCTCTTTTGCGCCCGGATGCGTCACCGCACCATAACGCGCCTCACCGACCAACGCAGCATATTTTTGCAACGCGCCCGATTGATAATTGGTTTTGCGCGGCTTGAAATTCTTCTTACGCACCGCCAATTCCTCATTTGATAACTTCACATCCATCGTGCCTTTTTCGGCGTCAATGCGAATGATATCACCATCCTCAATCAAACCAATCGCGCCTCCTGCCGCCGCTTCGGGGCAAACATGTCCAATACAAAACCCGCGCGTGCCGCCACTAAAACGTCCATCGGTAATCAACGCAACCTTACCGCCAGTCCCCTGCCCGTATAACGCCGCAGTCGTCGAAAGCATTTCCCGCATTCCCGGCCCACCTTTGGGACCTTCATGGCGAATAACAATCACATCACCTTCCTTATACGCCTTCGCTTGCACCGCATCAAAAGCCGCCTGCTCTCCATCAAACACCCGCGCAGGCCCTTCAAACACAAGCTCCTCCAACCCCGCAATCTTCACAATCGCCCCATCAGGCGCAAGATTACCCTTCAGACCAACAACACCGCCCGTGGGGTGAATAGGGTTCGAACATGGAAACACCACATCTTGATCGCTCGGCAATGTCACATCCGCGTAATTTTCAGCCAAAGTCTTGCCCGTCACCGTGATGCAATCGCCATGCATAAAGCCATTATCTAACAATTCTTTAATCACCACGCCCACACCGCCAATATCAAACAAATCCTTTGCCACATATTTCCCGCCGGGGCGTAAATTCGCAATCAAAGGCGTTTTCTTGAAAATCTCCGCCACCGCGAACAAATCAAAATCAATCCCCGCCTCATGCGCAATCGCTGGCAAATGAAGCCCCGCATTGGTTGACCCGCCCGTAGCCGCCACAATCGCTGCCGCATTTTCCAATGATTTGCGCGTTACAATATCACGCGGATACGGCCCACCATTTTTAATCAACGCCATCACAGCCTCACCCGAAGCTTTCGCATATTCATCGCGGCTCTCATACGGCGCAGGCGCGCCTGCGGAATGTGGCAAAGCCAGCCCCATAGCCTCGCTCACGCACGCCATCGTATTCGCCGTAAACTGCCCACCACATGCACCCGCGCTCGGACACGCGACACATTCCAATTCATGTAAATCTTTATCGCTCATTGTGCCGTTGGCGTGCTGCCCCACAGCTTCAAAAACATTAACAATATCAACGTCTTTGCCCTTGAACTTACCAGGCAGGATCGTCCCGCCATACATAAACACGCTCGGCACATTCAATCGCACCATCGCCATCATCATCGCGGGCAACGATTTATCACACCCTGCCAAGCCCACGAGCGCATCATAACAATGCCCCCGCATCGTGAGTTCCACAGAATCCGCAATCACCTCACGCGAAGCCAGCGAAGAGCGCATACCCTCATGCCCCATGGCAATGCCATCCGTAACCGTAATTGTTGTAAATTCCCGCGGCGTGCCTTTCGCCGACTTTACCCCCACCTTCACCGCTTGCGCCTGACGCGATAACGCAATATTACACGGCGCGGCTTCATTCCAGCATGTAGCAACCCCAACAAGTGGCTGATGAATCTCCTCCTCCGTAATACCCATCGCATAATAATACGCCCGATGCGGCGCGCTTTTAGCGCCCTCCGTCACATACCGACTAACCAGCCTATCCTTATTCCACCCTTTAGGATGCGCGCGTTTTTCATTAAACATTGAATTCTCCTCATAAAAAATGACCTCCACACTATAGAAGGACTCAAGCCAAACATTCAATAAAAGTTTTTTCAAGTTATAGCCTTGACTTTAGGAAAATATTATTGCAAAACACTTTAACAAAAGATTTCTTACGTTAAATTTACGCTATTAAAAACAACCAATTCAGCTAAATTTAACAACATTCTTTTTAGTTCATTAACCGACAACAAGGAGACACAATAATGTCGAACACACACACAACCGTACAGGCAAGCTTCGCTGCCGCAGTGACACTGCTAGCAGGTGCAGCCACAATTACAACACCCGCACTAGCAGAAGATGCTTATGAAATTAATCTTTGTACAGGCGGTACAAACGGAAGCTATTATGCCGCTGGCGAAACCATCAAAAGCTTTGCTGGCTCTGGCATTTCTGTAACCGTCATAGAAACAAAAGGCTCATGGGACAATATGCGCCTAATGGCCAACGGAACATGTAATGCCGCCATCGCTCAGCCAGACGCATATGAAGGCTATGTTAGAGAAAACCCTAGCCTATCATTACTTCCCATTAATACTCTTCATGAAGAGTATGCTCACCTTATCTGTAATTCACGCGCAGATATTGACAGCATTACTGACATAGAAGGTAACAAAGGCGTATCTATAGCTATTGGTGAAAATGGCTCAGGTGCTTGGACAACATGGACTAATTGGGTCAATGAAGACGATGACTACGCTGACAATCCGACATTACCCTTAGGTGGCCTGGCCGCAATAGCAAAAGTTGCAACAAACCCTAATGTTTGCGCCTTAAGTATTGTTGGCCTTGGTTCGCCTGGTATGAAAGAAATCAACGACCTTTACGGTGACCAAGTCACACTTGTTGATGTAGACGATAGCGACTTCAACGACACAAAAGACCGTTTTGGTGATAAGCTTTATAAATTCACGGAAATTGATGGTAATGACTATACCCAACTGACGCCTGATGCCATGTGGGGTAGAGGCGATGTTGATACTGTCTCAATGAGAGCAAAAGTATTTGCTGATGCAACAATGCCACCAACCGCGCAATCCGAACTTATTCGCGCAGTAGCACAAGCAAGACCGGGTATTGCTGGCCCAGAACGCTAAAATATAATTTATAACGATAAATTCAGCCGCCTAACAGCGGCTGTTTTTTTAAATCAAAGTATCCACGCATAAAAAACGCAAATTAATCATCCGTATTCGGCTTATCGTCAATCAACGTTAAACGATTATAAGCTTGGCGAATAATCGCGGCATTGCCGACAAATGGAATGACAACGTAGCGCTGCCCCGTCCCCATAATTACAACGTTCGCATACCCCATGATATAACCCGGAGG
>JBBKXA010000145.1:0-9360 GCA_037969235.1 Bdellovibrionales bacterium
GATTACAGCCGCGGCTCCGACAATTTTGAAAACGACCAGCCGTTCACTGGATTATTCCTATTAACAGCACGTGCATCCCGCATCGTAGATAATAACCATATAAATCAATTCGAAGTCACTCTGGGATATTCGGGCGACGCGGCGTTTGGTAAAGAAACGCAAAGCATCGCCAACGCCTTTACTGGCGCTCCATCTTCAAGAAAATATTGGGAGAACCAAATCCGCTCCGAATATCTTGGCAATATTGGATGGGCACGTATACACCCTCAATGGCGCGAAAACGACTACGGCGCTATCAAAAGCAATACTCAAATCCAATATGGGTTAGGCGTAGGCACAATTCGAAATTTCTTAACAGTGGGCGTGGAACAGCGCTATTCTTATAAAGATGTAGATTTATATATTGGCGCAAATGCCGATCTAGTGCTCACAGACTATGTGTACGAAGGTGAAAACATTGATCATCAAGTAGTCACAGGCGATGCCTATATCGGCGCATCAATCCTCGTAAACGGTAAAACAACCTTAGATTTTAGATTCATTCAACAAGCTGAACGCATCGAAGGTGAAAGCGACCCCCACAAATATGCCAGCGTCACCTTCGCATGGGACATTGGTGAACCCTTGCCACAACCATAAACGTCGATTATTTATAAATGACAATGTCGCTATGGGCGTGTATATTATGATTCATGAAATACGATTTACTCCATATCCAAGGCAAACCATATGTTCTCGTCCCGCTTCATGATTATCGCGGTATGGTGAGCAACGCGAACAATAAAGCTCTGCCCGAAGAAATCCTAGACGCCCTCACCGCACGACAGGAGCATCCCGTAAAAATTCTCCGCGCTCATCATGGCCTCACGCAAAAAGATTTAGCCACGCGCGCAGGAATATCCCGTCCCTATCTCACCGAAATTGAGACTGGCAAAAAAGACGGCTCCATCCGCGCCATGAAAGCGCTCGCCGAAGTGCTCGATGTGAATGTGGGCTTGCTGGCTTAGAGGACAACTCTAATTTCCCACCACAACTCGATCATTCAACGACTGAATGGGGCGTGCATTGACGGGAAACAGCGCTTGAAACGCCTTCACCTGCATCTCGGAAACCTCAATTGGCTCTTTCATTACAAACCATTGCACATTTTCCGTGCAAGGTGGCGTTGTCATAGACCCCGCATATTTGTAATATCCCTGCCCCTCAGGCATAAGCGTCTTCGCATCAACCTGCACGCCATCTACCATTTTCAAGCCGCCAGTTTGAATGGGCGCATTCTGCCATATGCCTTCAATCGTAGGGTTCTGCTCCCCTATTTTCATCATAACACTCACCACCGCAAACGCCCCTGCATCATTCATATGCACAAATTGAACCTCCATCGGATATGGCGCCCCATCAAGGTAATGCTCGCTTGGCGTATGGAATTTGAAATGCGACAGCGTGTATTTCTGCCCATCCGCCATGAAATTACTGCCGTTTTTATAATTCACCTGTATCGTACGCCCTGTATTGGTCAACGACAACGCCGTCGGCGCATAATCAATCACCAAAGGCGCAAGATCTTCTTGCAAAAATGTAGCTATATTGACAGGAGATTGCGCTAAACCTACCTTACAAAGGCTATATTCTTTATCAATAGCGCCCCAAAATGGCGCCGCCGCCGCACCAATATATCCCCAGTTTTGGTCAACCGCAGCAACATCAGCATTAGGGGAAACTGCGGGCACAACAGCAACCTCTTGCGCCTGAAGCGCGACAGGTTCGCCCGCAGCATCTTCCGCACTCTCCGCCGCCACACCTTCCTTCATCTCTTCGGAAACAACAGCAGCTTCCTCAACTTTGATTTCCATCTCAGTAATTGCTTCTTTGGCGTTTTCCAAAGCATCCTGTGCCTGTTCAACACTTTTTGAAACTTCATGCGCCTGCTGTGCATGCTCAACTGCCGCCGCATCATCCATCGCATAGGCGGGCATCGCAAAAACCAAAGCCAAAGCTGTTCCTAAAACCAATCTATTCATAAAATTCTCCCCTAAAAATGAAACATAAATTACGCCCTACACTTTACGCTTTTTCGGCAAAATTGGAAGACCCGAAGTTTTGTTTGCGTAAGTTATCTGCATTTGATAGCGTCCAAAACGTTATGACACAAAAAACCATTCACATCATCGGCGCAGGACTAGCTGGCAGCGAGGCCGCATGGCAGGCTGCCGAAATGGGCGCGCACGTAATACTCCACGAAATGCGACCCGAGCGCGGCACACCTGCGCATTCTACGGGCAATTGCGCGGAACTTGTGTGCTCCAATTCTTTCCGCTCCGACGATCATGAGCACAACGCGGTTGGTTTGCTCCATGAAGAAATGCGCCGCTTGGGCTCTCTCATCATGCGCGAAGGCGCTAAAGCCGCCGTTCCTGCGGGTGGCGCACTCGCCGTTGATCGCGATATTTTCGCGCAAGGCGTCACAAAAGCCCTCCACGATCATCCGAACATCACGATTCAGACAGGCGAAATTGCCGGCCTCCCACCGTTAGAATGGGAAAATGTCATCATTGCCACTGGCCCCCTCACTTCCGATAACCTCGCGAGCGCGATCAAAGAAATAACAGGCGAAGATGAATTATCTTTCTTTGATGCTATAGCCCCCATAGTCCACACAGAATCCATCGATATGGACATCGCATGGTTTCAATCTCGATACGACAAAATTGGCCCCGCGGGTGACGGCAAAGATTACATCAACTGCCCCATGAACAAAACGCAATATGAAGCATTTGTTCACGAACTCGTCACGGCGGAATATGGCTTATTCAAAGAATGGGAACTGCCATCTGGGTCAAAAACCCTGGCGGAACAAGAAGAAGACACGCCGTATTTCGATGGCTGCATGCCCGTTGAAATTATGGCAGCGCGTGGTGTGGGGTCTTTGCGCTTTGGACCCATGAAACCCGTCGGTCTCACCAACCCCCATAACCCCACCGAAAAAGCGTACGCCATCGTGCAGCTGCGCCAAGATAACGCGCTCGGCACACTGTATAATATGGTGGGCTTTCAAACAAAGATGAAATGGGGCGAACAAACCCGTGTCTTCAAAATGATCCCTGGCTTAGAAAATGCAGAATTTGCACGGCTCGGTGGCCTCCATCGCAACACATTCATTAACTCACCCAAATTATTGGATGAGCAACTACGCCTCAAAGTGCAACCCCGCATCCGCTTCGCTGGACAAATAACCGGCTGTGAAGGCTATGTCGAAAGCGCATCCATCGGCCTTATGACTGGACGCATGGCCGCCGCGGAAATCCTTGGCCAAACATTTGCAATCCCCCCACTCACCACTGCTCATGGCGCATTAATCAACCATATTACGGGCGGCGCGGACGCAAAAACATTCCAACCCATGAACATTAATTTCGGCCTCTTCCCCGCCCCCGATGATCCATTCGAAATCATGCCCAGCGGCAAACGCAGAAAATTAAAAGGCAACGACCGCAAAAAATGCTACACCACCCGCGCATTAAACGATTTAGAACAATGGCAAAATAATGGCTTCAAACGCGCCGCTTGACACATAACCATTTCATAAATAAACTCTCTACAAATAATAATACATATAAACAGGAGTTTTTAAAATGAATAAATACGCAACACTATTCGCTGCAACCGCGACAGCTTTATCCATAGCAAGTACCAACGCTATGGCCGACCCTAAAAAAGTTGTTGTTGACGATGATTTTAAAACCAAACTTTTCTTTTTAGAGGACGATTTCAGCAAAGAAAGAGCACAAGTTACACGCGCAATGAGCGATGAAGCGATAGAAATTTATTGTGAATGGTCAATTGCTGCAGATATAAACCTCAAAAAAACACCTGCAATTTCAAATGTGGAAGTGTTGGACATGAATTGTAAGCCACTTGAAACATCTGATGTTGAACAATGGAATGGCGGAAAGTCTGAAAGTTTCATTCAAGTGTTTGGGAATAAACCTTATTTATTTTCATACGACCATCTTGAAAAAACCGTAGAAGAAATAAGACAAACAGCACCCACAAAATTAAATGTGACAAGCGAAATGAAACGCACGTGGGACTTCAAAGCCAACCAGGTTTGCCTTCAAGCAACCGAAGGTATTGTCGCTAGCGATCCATATCTTACAGTTGATTATGGTTGCTATGACATTCCCAATAATAAATATAGCGCTGAACACAAAAGAGACTTGGGCTTATAAAAACGCATGAGCTCATCGCAGCTTAATAACCACACTATCGTCCTCCTCCACGGCATCCTCATGAGCAAAATTGTGATGTTGCCGCTGGAGCATCATCTGAAACGCGCAGGCTATGAGATTTGCAATATCGACTACCCTTCACGCGCCCACACCATCGAAGAACTTACAGACATCGTACATAAAAAGATCGACACCGATCCGAAAATCCTCAATGCGGAACACGTCAGTTTCGTGGCGCATTCCCTCGGCGGATTGGTTACGCGTCAATATATCTCCAAATACAGACCCGCAAATTTAGGAAAAGTCGTCATGCTCGGCACGCCGAACCACGGCAGCGACCTCGCCGATTATTTGCATGAGCACGAACATCTCGGCGCGATTTACAAAGCCGTATATGGCCCAGCGGGAAAACAACTCATGCGCGGCAACTGTTTTGATGAAGAAGACATCGACTACCCGCTCGGCATTATAGCGGGCAACGCATCAATAAACCCGCTCGCCAGCATCGGTCTATCCAAACATAAAGCCGGAGAACATGACGGCGTTGTGCCCATCGCATGCACAAAACATAAGGATATGTGCGACCACATCACCCTAAAAACCTCCCACACCGAAATGATCTTCAATCCCACCGTTATGGCGCAAGTTGTGTGTTTTTTAAGAGATGGGCGTTTTGAGAAACCGTAAAAACCCCGTTATACCGTGCCTAGTCCACGGAATTAGCTTTACACAAAGATACCGCGATCAAGTCGCGGTATGACGAATTGTAAAATTGCAGCTTAAAGCCTTAAAGCAACTTATCCAGCGCAGAAGAACCATTCGCGAGCGTCTCACCAGTATTCTCACTAAGCGCCGCGCCAACATCTGTGGCTGTCTGGCGAATAATCGCTTCTTCCGCCGCCAGCGCCGTAGCTTTCTCCGAGATGCGCACCTCATCTACGGGTGATCCCGATTTTACTGCGGTATCGCTTTTTTCACTGACATTTTTGCTATTTTGTACGCGACTGATATTTTGTGCATTCTGCGCTGCTGCGCTACCACTTACGGCATCAACCATAATTTTACCCTAACCCAAAGTTTACCCTAATCACTATTATTATACCCCTGCAAACCTTAAATTACAATTACATATTGAAAAATAACCGCAACGCTCTAAAAGGCAAAGGATGCGCCATGCGACCATCAAATACATTAAAATCACATTTTTTCAATTGCCGTAAATACAGCATGCTTAAACGATTAACCCGTTTTAAAAAAGCGTTTTCACAAACCACGCCAGTTTCAATATGCGCGGCAATGCGCGATATAATCTCCGCAAAATTATCAACCACTTTGCCCTCATAAAATTTATTCACGCTTTGCCCATATTGTTTCATCAAATCTTCAGGCAAGTAACAGCGCCGATGGCTCCCAAGAAACGGCACCGCCCGCAAAATCCCGATTAAAGCATAATTTTGCGCCAACACGCGAATTGGCTCAATTTGAATATTAACCCCAATAATCTGCGCCGCCATTTTCAACAAAGGCGTCGCCGTGAAATCCGCATAATTCATTAACCCTTCAATATTGGCGGGCAAAACATCCTCCAAATCAAATTCCCGCGCATGAATAAGCATCTCAAAATCTTCCCGCGCCAAACTATGTCGGGTAATCGCGCGCGATAATGCCTGCAACACCTCATGCTCCGCTACGTCTTTTCCATCATAAATTTCCGCTATCCGCTCGCGCCACCATTGCAGGCGAATTAACCCCAATTGCGTTTCACTCACCACTTCGCGAGTTTTCGCAATCTCATAGTTAAAAGCAAACAGCGCCCACAAATCTTCACGCGCCGTCGCAGGCGCAAACATCGATAGCAAAAAACGATCAGCATCCTGCGTCCGAACAATTCCCCCGCAATATGAAAGTTGTAAATCCATACGCGATTTAAACCACCAAGCCCCTTAGTTACCAAGCGAAAAATAAAATATTTCACTTGAAAGATGGAACAAAAACATTAGGTTGGTTGTTATCAGATTCAAAAGGAGAAACACCACATGACATACGAATTACCCAAACTGCCTTATTCATACGATGCCCTTGCCCCGCATATGTCGGCAGAAACATTGGAATATCATCATGATAAACATCACCAGGCCTATGTTGATAAGGCCAATGAATTAATTCAAGGCACAGGCATGGAAGAAGCCACCCTTGAACAAGCCATGGTCAGCGCATTTAAAGACCCCAAACATGGCGGCCTATTTAACCAACTTGGTCAACATTATAACCATATGCATTTTTGGAACTGGATGAAACCCAACGGCGGCGGCCGTGATATGGCTGGCGCTTTAGAGGGTAAAATCAAAGAAGATATCGGCGGATACGATCAATTCCGCGGCCAATTCCTCACAAAAGGCGCTGGACAATTTGGATCTGGTTGGGTATGGCTCGCCCAAGATAACGCTTCAGGCAAACTCGAAGTCCTCAACACACCAAACGGTGAAAATCCCGTACCATACGGCAAAACCCCGATCTTAGGATGCGATGTATGGGAACACAGCTATTACATCGATTACCGCAACAAACGCCCGAAATATCTGGAAGCGTTTGTCGATGAATTGGTAAATTGGGAATATGTAGCAGAGCTATACGAAAAAGGCCCATTGAAGTTAGCAGCCTAAATAACTTTATACGCCATTTTACTTCGGCGCAAAATTCTCGTGATTTAAGTCCGGGACGTCATTAACACATGACGGCTCGGCTGTCTTTACAAACGGCTCATTAAATTCTGGTGTTGTTTCATACATCTCTATTAACGTTACAATGCCACCCGTAAGCATATCGTTCAAAGACTTTAACTCATATGGCTGAATTTCTTTTACAGCATCATCGAAACCTCGATTTGTTAACTCAAAGCGAATATCTGCCAAGGCCTGTGCCATATCCACTTTAGGATCAGCGGGTTGGTCAATACCTAAAAACTCACTCATTTCTATGACTTGGCTCTGCAAATTCCCAATGTGAAGAGCTGGTAAACTTTGAAAGCTTTCAAAACTGGCGTCGCAATCATCGCTATTGATTGCAGAATCCCTGAGTGTAGCGCGCATATCATAAATATTATGTGCATCTGTATATGACTCCATCAGCTCTTTCGCTTTGACAAGTATTTTTGCGTCATCTGGATTTAAATCAATTAAAGCTTTAGCATTGTTAATCGACGATAAAATAGATCCATCCTGTAATGCATATGCAACATATGATGGATTAAGAACGGGAGGCAAAGTTTCAGCCCGCTCCTCAACAAATTCATGAATTTTATTTTGCAATTGAACGGAAAATTGCGCGAAATCAGTTTCCGGATTCGCCGCGTTATCAAGCCCTATCGTTTCAGCCATCCTCTCAAGGCTAGTATATAATTGGCCAAGAGAATCGCTAGTCAAACCCGTTAATTCCATAATATTTCCCGAGGAATCATATGGCTCTGCTTTTTTTGTTGACAATAAATATGATGAAAAATCATTTAATGCCTTTATAGCATGATAAACCTCATCACTGGACTGATATACCATGATCTGATGATCATGTATTTCCGATAGACCTGTCGGCTGGTGATAAAACATATTTAATTCATCAAAACCTTCTTCATCCGGATATGATACCGCAGGCTCTGCATTTTCCTCATGCACAATTTCGGGCTCTTTTAAAACACGTTCTTCCTCTTCCACGACATGCTGGACGTCCCCCTTTTTACCAAACAACATATTATTCGCTTGTTCCTCAAGCTCTTTCATACGTTCAGCAGACAACGGCTCACCCGCTTCAAACCGCTCCTCAACATATTGTATCGCAACATCACGCCAACGAGGGTCAATCCCATGCGCATTATTTTCGCCAAACATAAAAGCCAAGCCTTGTTGCGCCCGCGCATTATTAAAAAAATCAGGATCAGCCAACGCCGTTTCAATAATACTAAATACACGCCCTACATTCGCAGGCGCGACGGCATTGCTCTGGATATCAGGCGTATCAATATTACGCAATCGCTCCAAAAACTTTTCCTGTGGCGATATTTCAATAACAACTTCAGGCTTCCCTTCCTCTGCCTGAACCACCTGCCCCGCCGCTTGATTGTACATATTGCGCATTGCCGCCATATCAGGCTTAGCCGCCGCCACGCCTTTATCCAAAGCCTTAAGCCCGATAACCGTCACCCCATCATGCGCTGCCAAATCCCGCAATGAAACATTGCTAGCCACCACCACATCAAGCGCGTTCACGCCATTATCAATCGCATATTGCGCATATAAATCCAGCGCGGCTTTTTGTACAATCGTATCTGGCATTTCCTGATAAGGCATACGCACCGCATCGCTACTGGAAAATATGCCAGATTCATCTGTAACATTATCTTCAATAGATAGCGTGGGATTCGCATCGTAAATGCGACGGAAATCAGCCGTCGCCGCTTTGAAATCGCGTTCAATATCCGCGCGCGGAACAATCACAAAACCTTCACCATCATACGCCCGTACAACCAAATGCACCGCGCCTTCTTCATCGGTTAAAACCGCCGCACCGCCAATATTATTCGCGCCCATAATCACAACAGGACTACGCAAATTATGCGGCGCGGGAATCTCCTGCCCGCCCTTTAATGCTTCTTCGATTGCTTGATAAATTTCTTGCGGCGTTTGTTCGGCCATTATATTGCCTTTATATAATCGTTTCCCACGACTCTATAGGACAAATATTAAAATTTAATTAATCTATAACGGCAACAACGCCGCCGCAACGCGCCGCCCTTCGGCCAGTAATACGTTATATGTACGACACGCCGCGCCCGTATCCATTACATCTACACCAACCCCCTGGGATTTCAACGCACTTCTCAACGATGCAGGTAAAAACCGCGTCTTATCCCCGCACCCCAAAAGCACAACATCAATATGATCTGCACGACTTATAATCGGCGAAAAAGATGCAACGTCTAGCGATTCAAATCCGCCATCAAGTGGCCATACCACAGTCTCATCGGCCATGACAATAATCGCACTGTCATAAACAGCGCCACTAACACGAAAAACTCCACTGGAATAGCTCTGGATAATCTGCGCTCCACTGCGCACAAGGGGCGTGACATCCATAACGC
>JBBKXA010000146.1:0-32467 GCA_037969235.1 Bdellovibrionales bacterium
GATCAGCGTATTGGAAGTAATATCAAAACCATGTCCCAAATCTTCCTTCAGCGCCGCTTTAACAAGATCTTCAATCAAAATGGGGGATAAATGCATAAATTTTCCTAACTTAATTCCAGCATACGCTCAACGGCTACAAGTGCACGTTTGGCAATATCTTTATCGACATGAATTTCAGGCCCTTCGGTCTGAAGCGCCTTTAAAACCTTAGGCAAAGAAATACGCTTCATATGCGGACACATTTGGCACATGCCAACCATCTCCACTTCGGGGTTCGCCGCAGCAATATTTTGCCCCATTGAACATTCGGTCATCAAAATAGCTTTCTTGGGCTTACGCTTGACGATGTAATCGTTCATCTGCGCCGTAGAGCCATCATAATCGGCTTCTTCCAAAACATCGGGTGGGCATTCAGGATGCGCCAGAACAAACACATCGCCATGCTGCTTGCGCATACGCCGCACATCTTCGCCGCTAAAGCGTTCATGCACCATGCATGCGCCTTCCCAGATAATAACTTCGACATCCGTTTCATTGGCGACATTTTTCGCCAGAAATTTATCAGGTGTCATAATCACTCGACGATGGCCTTGCGCACCCAATGCATTAACGATTTTCAAAGCATTAGAAGACGTGCAGCAAACATCACTTTCGGCCTTAACATCTGCCGATGTATTCACATACGTCACTACAGGCACGCCCGGATATTGCGCTTTTAAATCGCGAATATCCGCCGCCGTTATGCTCTCGGCCAAAGAACATCCCGCATCCATATCGGGAATAATCACTTTTTTCTCAGGGCATAAAATCTTCGATGTTTCCGCCATAAAATGCACACCGCATTGGATAATGATATCCGCTGTGCTGCTGGCCGCTTGTTGCGCGAGCATAAGCGAATCTCCGACCACATCGCCGATACCGTAAAAAATATCGGGCGTCATGTAATTATGCGCCAAAATCACGGCGTTTTTCTCGACCTTTAATCGGTTGATTTCGTATATATAAGGCGCCAAAGTCTTCCAGTGATCGGCGCTATACTGATCCCCTAACTTCGCAAAAACGGCCCTAGTGGCATCCGCCACCGCATCGGTATATTCTAATTGCTGCATTGTTCTTTAAATGTTCGCTGTGAATGATATATAAGAAAGTATCTCACATATTTAACACGTCAAGGTCAAGGGAAAGCGTAAAGTAAAGCATGGCTGATTTATTTGCAAAACAACAAGCCGCAAACAACGATAAAGGCGCGTCAAACGCTAATCGCCCGCTTGCTGATCGTCTGCGCCCCGCTATGCTTGCCGATGTTGTCGGCCAAAACCATTTAGTTGGCGAAGGCGCGCCCATTGCACAAATGGCCGCTAGCGGCCATTTATCATCTCTTATTCTTTGGGGTCCACCGGGGTGCGGCAAAACAACGCTGGCGCGTATCCTTGCCGACCACACCAAATTACATTTCGAACAGCTCTCCGCAATATTTTCTGGTGTAGGCGATTTGCGTAAAGTGTTCAAGATGGCAAAAATCCGCCATCAAAACGGGCAGGGCACCTTATTATTTGTCGACGAGATTCACCGCTTTAATAAATCACAGCAAGACGCATTCCTACCCGTCATGGAAGACGGCACAATCACACTCATCGGCGCGACAACAGAAAACCCATCCTTTGAGCTGAACGCCGCTTTATTATCACGCGCGCAAGTGTTTGTGCTGAAACGTTTAGATGAAGATGCGCTAGAGCTGTTATTACAAAAAGCGGAAATGGATAAACCTCTGCCGCTCACACCCAAAGCACGCGCCATGCTCTTAACCATGGCTGATGGCGATGGGCGCTATATCCTTAGCATGGCCGAACAAATTCTGGCGCAAGCGGGGGAGGTCAAGCTTGACGAAAGCGCCCTGATGAACATCGTTCAACGCCGCGCGCCTCTCTATGATAAAGGCGATGACGCGCATTATAATCTGATCTCTGCGCTCCATAAATCCGTGCGTGGTAGTGATGTTGATGCCGCGCTCTATTGGTTTGCAAGGATGCTCTCAGGCGGTGAAGACCCTGAATATATTGCTCGCCGCATCACCCGCATGGCTGTCGAAGATATCGGCCTCGCCGACCCCCAAGCCCTGCAAGTCTGTAACGCGGCATGGGATGCTTACTTACGCCTCGGTAGCCCCGAAGGTGAGTTGGCCTTAGCGCAAGCGCTCATCTTTCTCGCCACCGCACCCAAATCCAACGCCGCTTATAAAGCCTATAAGCTCAGCGTCAATGCCGCTAAAAATACAGGTTCGCTATCGCCGCCTAAACATATATTAAACGCGGTCACAAATTTAATGAAAGACATCGGCTATGGCGCGGATTATAAATACGATCATGATATGCCTGACGGCTTTAGCGGCCAGAACTATTTTCCCGATGAAATGCCGCGCGAACAGTTTTACGCACCCCCCAATCGCGGCTTCGAACGAGAGATTAATAAGCGCTTAGAGTATTGGGATAAACGGCGAGGTAAATAACAATACGATGCGTAATGTTTCTATACAGAGCTTAAATCTTACCGCGCTCATGCTCCGACAACACAAGATAAACACCGCTGAGCATGATGATCGCCGCGCCAAATAACATCATGGCATCGGGAACGTCTTGAAAAATGATATAACCCAAAATTAACGCCCAAACCATTTCAATGTATAATAATGGTGACACCGCAGATGCCGGGGCATAACGAAACGCACTAGACACACAAATAATGCCCATAATCATAAAGGATGCATAGCAGAGTAACAGCGGGATATGAGCCATGGAAACCGTCTCAAATTCACCCGCAAACGTCAGAGCCCCCGCAACCACAACATTCGCCATCACGGGCCAAAACGCGAGTGAAAATAAGCTCTCGCCCTGCAGTGATTTCGCCAGCAAAAACATCGCTGCAATCAAAACGCCACTTAAAATTGGCAAAATAACGGTGGTATCAAATCCCTCTTGGCCCGGTTGCAGCGCGACAACAACCCCCGCAAAACCAATCGCAATGGCAATCCAGCGGTTACGGCTCACCCGTTCCCCATAAATAGGAATCGCAAAAATAGCCGCATAAAAAGGCACTGCAAAAATAAAAGTATACACATCCGACAACGGCAAAATTCGAAACGAATAGATAATAATCAATGAAATCCCGACATTCAAAGCCGAGCGATAAAAATGAATATCTTTACGTCGCACATTCCAAAGCGCTCGATAGCCGCCCAATTTCGGCAAAGCCAGCAATAGCAAAATCGCCGCCATCAAATTCACCATAAACACAATTTGAAAAATCGGATAATGCCCCGTAAACCATTTCGCAAACGCATCTGACAGCGAAAAGCTGCTGTACCCGATCAAGCCCAAACCCATTCCCAATTGTAATTTATTTAGTCCATTGAACATGCTGGTCGATTTCGTTAGAAGTGATACACTGTTGTTTAACGGAGAACATAAATGAATACAATAGTCGCAATAGCTTTTGGTGGCGCGCTTGGTGCGCTGGCAAGGCATGGCGTAAATATAGGCGCAGTGCGACTATTAGGGCACGGCTTTCCTTATGGAACAATGATTGTTAACATAGCTGGATCGTTCCTCATCGGCCTCGCAGTTGCGATCTTTGCGCAATATTGGCAACCTTCCGAAACAATAAGAATGTTCCTCATCACGGGCGTTCTGGGCGCATTCACAACATTTTCAACATTTTCGCTGGATGTGGTCACGTTGATCGAACGGCATAACTATCTCGGCAGCGCAACATATATGTGCGGCTCAATAATATTATCAATCACCGCATTATTCGCGGCTATGGCTTTAGTCAGAATGGTATCAGCATGACCCAAACCCACACGGTACAATTCATAGAAGTTGCAAATGATGATGACGGACAGCGCCTTGACCGCTGGCTCAAGAAAAACGTACCTGATTTGCCTTATACGCTCGCGCAAAAATTAATGCGCAAAGGCCAAATCCGCGTCGATTCCAAACGCGCAAAAGCTGAAACAAAAGTGCAGTCCGGTCAAAAAGTGCGCATTCCCCCCATTGAGAAAAAAAGTGACGAGCAGGGCAATCGTAAAATCACCGACAAAGATGCCGCCTTTGTAAAATCGATGGTGATTTATGAGGATGCAGATATCATCGCCCTCAATAAACCCAGCGGCATTGCCACCCAAGGCGGCAGTAAAACAAAATTTCATATCGACGGATTGCTGCCTGCGCTGGCGAACAAAGAAGGAGTCAAACCGCGTCTTGTCCACCGTCTCGACAAAGACACCAGCGGCGTGCTCTTGCTCGCACGCAATGCCAACACCGCGCGTAAACTTGGTGTTATTTTCAAACGCCGTGAGATTAAAAAAATCTATTGGGCGATATGCTGCCCAGCGCCTGAGCAAGAAGAGGGCACAATCAAAGCGCCATTAATTAAAGCTGGCGGCAACAACAAGGAGCGCATGGTTGTCGATGAAGAAAACGGCAAAAGCGCGATCACTGATTTTATCGTGCTAGAAAAAGCTCTCACCAGCGCGGCCTTTGTCGCATTCTGGCCGCGTACGGGGCGTACCCATCAAATCCGTGTTCATGCCGAGCTCATAGGATGCCCAATCGTCGGCGATCATAAATATGCCCGTCTTCCTGAACAAGAAGAAACACACGAAGCACGTCGTAAAGCCGAAGCGGATCTTAAAGAAATGGACATGGCCGAGCGCGTGCATCTCCATGCGCGCCGTCTTATCCTTCTCCACCCCTCTGGTGCAAAAGCAGGACGAGGTGGTATGCTTGATATCACCGCGCCACTCCCACCAGATTTAAAAAGAAGCTGGAAAGCACTGGGCTTTAGCCCCAATTTAAAATCAGACCCTTTTGAAGGGTAATGCAAAAGGTAAGAAAACAATGAGCACCGATGAAATAGAAGTAGAAGAAACCGAAAGCGAAGACATTCAAGTCGCGCAAACACCCAAAAAACCGCTATGGCGTAAAATTTTGGGACGATTCATAAAAATCAGTCTTTTTTTAATCGTGGTTATTTTCATCATGCTCACCGTTTTGTCGCGTCTGGGCGGTAATGGCGATATTTATCGTGAAACCATCGAAGAATTTCTTACCAACAATACGCCCTACACCGCAAAAGTTTCAACACTCAATAATATGAAACTCTTCCCCGACCTTATCACTGATGTACAAGGATTGGATTTGCGCGAAGGTGATGGTGGGCTCGGTGAAAGCGCGATCACGGTCGAAAGCGCCATTATTAAAATGAGCTTTTTTGATATGCTTTATCGCCCTGGTAATTTCAAATCGATTGATATTCGAAAAATGCATATTGCGAGAGGCGCAATCTGGGATCAAGATATTAATTTAGATTTTATTAAGGTTATTCAAGAAGATAGTGGCTCATATCTAACCGCCAGCGGAACATTAAGCGCGGATAAAAAAACACCGTTGCTCGCAAAAATAAAATTGAACGTCAATGGCCCCGCACATAACCCAACATATAAAATTTCAACCAACCGTGAAATAGAATTATTGCTGGGCGATATCGAAATCACAGGAAATATAAATCAAACCAACACTCGCGAAGGATTTCGTTTTGAAAATGTAACGATCAGCGTAAACCAACAAAAAGCATTGCGTGGCTATTTTGATATTATAAAAGACGACGACAGCTTTGGTATCAAAGGCCAAGCGAGAATTGAGCCGCATAAGAGCGTGATAGAATTTGATCTGCATCGCGAAAAAGAAGAGGGCCAAAAGAATATATGGTCAGGTTCTGTCAACAGCAGCATCTTGCAAATCGCTGATTTCAACGCGGAAAAACCTTTCATCAAAGCCATATCAAAAACGATGGATGTCATTGATATTAAGTTAGAAAACATTGATGCTGATATAGATTTGAGCGTGCAATCTGTTCAAAACGGCGCGCTTGTTTCAGGAGCGCTGGAGAGCGAAATATCAATGCAAGAAAGCGTCTTAAGCGCCTCAAATATAAATGGAAACATCATGGACGGCACATTAACAGGTGACATGACAATTGATTTCACCCAAAGCCCGCCAACCCTGAATACCATTCTAGCGCTTCACAATTTTGATGCTGTAAACTTCGCGATAAATGGCAATGCCGATATGTCAATTGATATAAAATCGCAAGGCGAAAATCTAAGCGAATTACAAAAAAACAGCAGCGGTAAATTCATATTCGTCAGCGGTAATGCTGAAATTAATAGCGCCGCTATCGCCAATATCCGCGAAGCATTGTTCTCTAAATTACCAGCCAATGATAACCTCGCATTTACATGCATGATTATCAACGCCGACATAGCCAATCAAAAAGCCCGTAGCGATGCGATGTTCCTCAAAAGTCCGCAAGCTAATCTTCAAGCCGAAGGCACCTATAGCTGGAGCACTGACATGCTAGATCTTTTGGTGGAATCCGAAAGCGGACAAACCACAGCGTTGGTGGGCAATTTAATGGGCAACGAGACCCCGTTGCAAGCTTCAACCAATAATCTGGGACGAGAAAGCCTGCAATCTAATCAAAAGAATTTTTTAGTCCGCGTGGATGGGTTAAGCTTAGCCGAAGGGCATCCATGCACCGCAAATATGATAGAGCGCATTTCTCTGCCGCCATTAACACCACAAACGCCAGCGGCACAGCCAGAGTCCGAACCTGAGCCAAAATCTGAGCCTATAACCGCGCCGGTTGAATAATCATGAAACGTTTTTACAAAATGGTGACCACGCACAAAACGCCCAATGGCTGGGCGGTGCACCTTGATGGCAAGCCCGTAAAGGCGCCATCACGCAATGAATTGCTGGCCTCCAATGACGCGCTTGCGCAAGAAATTGCCAAAGAATGGATGGCACAGATTGATACCATTAAGCCCGACACCATGCCCCTCACACAAATTCTCTCAACCCAAATCGATCAAGTGCGCCATCAACGCGCCGACATGCAGCGTAGCGTCGTCAAATATTTTGATACTGATCTATTATGCTATCGTGTTGATCCTGCCATTTCCAACCACACCGAAGAACAAGCCAAACGTCAGGTGGCTTTGTGGGATTGCTGGCTGGAATGGTTTGCGCAAAAATTCGGTTTTGAACTTCAAACCACAACGTCTTTGGCGGCGCTTACACACCCGCCCGAAAGCCATAAGGCCATACAAGATCATGTCGATAAGTTGGATGAAGCACAATTTACAGTGCTCCAAATGCTCGTCCCCCTCACGGGATCACTTATTCTCAGCATGGCTTTCATCGAAAACGCGCTATCTGCAAAAGATATATTTGACGCCTCCCATATCGAGGAACATTACAAAGATGAAATTTATAATGCCGAATTTTATGGCCGCGACCCCCTCCAAGACAAAAAAGAAGCCGTCACGAAACGCGACCTCGAAGCCGCAGCCTTGTTCCTAAAACTATCCTAAAACTATCCTAAAACCATGATTTATTATCCGCCAAACGATAACCCTTCATCGCGCGGCTGGCGCCTTTCGCTAGGCGATACGCCAAATACAGCAAAATCGGCACACCAATAATCAACGCCATATTAACAAATAAAACATGATTAACCATCATAAACGGCTCAGCACATGGCTCAATCATCGCATACACATCACTAAATCCTGCGCCTTCAATCCAATCCACCCCTCTGCTAGAAGCATCATTGGCGCACGAGTTAAATGGCGAATAATCTATGCGTGACATCATGTAAAATGTAGCAACTATTGAGGTGAATAAAGACAGCAGCGCCGAAATCCAAACGCTGCGAATAACATAGCTCGCATGATTTTCGGCAAAACTATGCATCTCATATTTCCTGCGAATAATATATGCCGCAATCAGCACAGCAGGAAAAGCCAGCACACTAAACACCGCCGCCGCAGCGATGGGAATGGCCGATAAAACTAAACACACCCCAAACGCGGCATATAAATTCATGATCGCGCTTTTGCCATCGGTATCATGATTTTCAAATTGTTGCGGCTTATCGCTCATAATGTCATCGCCTTCCAAATAATTTCTCAATATCTTTTAAAGATAGTTCGACATAGGTGGGGCGTCCATGATTGCATTGTCCAGACATCGGCGTGGCTTCCATCTGACGCAGCAAAGCGTTCATCTCTTCGGCATTCATGCGCCGCCCTGCACGCACCGAACCATGACACGCCATAGTCGATAAAATCTCGTTCAACCGCGCCTCCAGACCATCTGCGCTATCTTGCTCAGTAATTTCATCCGCCAGATCGCGAATAAGATTTTGCAAATTCGCCTTACCACTCAGCAAATCAGGAATGGATTGCACCGCAATCGCGCCTTGCCCAAAAGCCTCAATCTCCAAACCCAATTTTGACAGAGCAGGCACATGCGCGAGCAGTCTCTCGGCTTCGCTATCTTCCAATTCGATAATTTCGGGAATAAGCATGCCTTGTTTTTGCACGCCGCTATTTTGATATTGCTCTTTCATGCGCTCATACACCAGCCGCTCATGCGCCGCATGTTGGTCAACCACGACTAAGCCATTCTCATTTTGTGCAATGATGTAATTTTCGTGAATTTGTGCCCGCGCCGCGCCGAGCGGATAAGACGGCATAGCGCCATCAATGGCGCCAATATCCTCAATCGGCATATCTGTTTTGGCTTGCGGGGCGTAAAAATTATGCGCGGCTTCATGCATGCCCGCATGCGCACCAGCATAAGAACGCGGCACAGCAGCGCTCGCCCCTCGCTGAAGCGGTAAAGCAGGCGTGTAATGCTCTTCCCGCGGCACACTCGTAAAGCGCTCCGCCATTGCGCTGGAAATACTGCCCGATGCGCGTTGTCCATGCGCATGTAACCCATGCTTAAGCGCACTGACAATCAACCCCCGCACCAACACGGGATCGCGAAAACGCACCTCCGCCTTGGCAGGGTGCACATTCACATCCACATCATCAGGCGATAATTCAAGCGAAAGCGCAACCAATGGATGCCGCCCCGAATGCAAAACATCCATATACGCCCCGCGAATACAGCCATGCAAAAGCTTATCGCGCACCGCTCGCCCATTCACGAACAAATATTGATGCGCCATTGTCCCGCGATGCAACGTTGGCAAACTGGCGTGACCTGATAACAAAACACCCTCGCGTTCCGCTTCCACAGCAAAAGAATTTTCCCCAAATTCGCGCCCTAAAACGGCGGCCAAGCGCGCATGCGCATTGTCGGCAACTGGCAGATTTAATGATGATTTTCCATCATGCGTGAGCGTAAAAGAAATTTCCGGATGCGCAAGCGCCAGCCGCGTGATCGTATCTTTCACCGCCATATATTCGGCGCGCGTAGTTTTAAGAAATTTAAGCCGCGCAGGCGTGGCATAAAATAAATCACGCACCTCGATCTGCGTACCATCGGGATGACCGCTAGGCGAGGGTGCATGCTTATGTCCGCCTTCCACCTTGATCGCCCACGCATCATTCGCACCTTTTGCTCGCGATGCAATATGAAGCCGTGCCACAGCGGAAATAGAAGCAAGCGCCTCACCACGAAAACCCAAATGACGGATATTGACCAAATCATCATCGGGCAATTTCGATGTTGCATGACGATCAACCGCAGCGATCAAATCATCATGTCCCATGCCATGCCCGTTATCTTTGATAACAATTAAGCTCTTGCCGCCATCATTCAACGACACATCAATGCGCGTTGCTCCCGCATCAATCGCATTTTCAACCAATTCTTTCACGGCCGCAAACGGCCGCTCAATCACTTCACCAGCGGCAATTTGATTAATCAATGTTTCTGGGAGGTAGCGGATGTTCATGGAGCTAAGTCTAGGGTGCAGACGTACAAAATTCAATTCGCCAAGATGAAATTATGATTGTTATAAAGAGCTTAAATCAACAATCGCGTCATCCAATCGGCAATTATTGAACTGTGTGCCGTTAAGCAAAGCGCCCGTAAAATCAGCGCGGCGCAAATCGCAATTATTTAAAATCGCATGGCTGAGATCCACCCCCATCATTATAGCATCGCGCAAATCTGCCTCATGCATAATGACATAGCGCAATACAGCGCCGCTCATATCTACGCGTTCTAATGTCGCGCCGCCATCATCCTTTTTAAATTCAAGCGGACACAATAAAGCCTCACTCAAATTCACCCGTGAAAGTTTAGCGTATTTAAGGCTCGACCCGCGCAAATCAGTTCCTATCATCGAACAATCGCGAAAATCACATCGATCAAAATTTGCACTTTGTAATTCCGCGTTATCAAGGTTTTGATTAATAAAATTCGCCCCCACGCAATCAATTGCCGTCAATGGAAAACGCCGCAAATCAATAACATCACGCAAATCATAGCCCGACAAATCCAGTTTGCGCCCACGCTTGCCCGCCGAGGCTACCCACAACGTATGCTCATCTAGCAATTCAGGCAGCGTTTTGCCGAGGTTTTCAAGCTTATCCCCCATATCCGCTTCGGTAACAGCCGCCGTAATATCCAGCCCCCGCCTTTCTGCGTTTTCTAATATAGTGCCTGTCATCACTGAATGGCGCATATTGGTGCGCGTTAAATTGGCGCGTGACATATCAACACTATTCAAATTTGTGCTCTCAAATGTCGCGCCCTCAAACTGCGCATCGCTTAAATTTGCGCCACTTAAATCAGAATCAGAAAAATCAGCAGAACCCGCTTGCGCACCACTTAGATCAACCCCGCTCATTTTTGTGCCAGTCAAAACCGTTTGCGCACCGCGCCCGCCAGATCGCTTGCGGTCTTCCAACATACCACCGTCACAACGTTGCATGATTTTCCCTTCACGCAAATCTACGTCTTTCATATTGGCGTTGGTTAAATCCGCCCCCGCAAGATAAGCACCGCGAAAATCTGCACGATGAAAATTACCTTCCTGCATTTTGGCATTGCGTAAATCGCAAGCAAAGAATGTTGCTGACGCAAAATTGCCTTTGCTTAAATTGGCATCCACCAACAGCGAACCTGTGAAATCCCCATGGGATAAATCAGAAGCCTTAAAATCCAGACCCGTTAAATCACGGTAATGAACCATGGCGCGTCGTCCGCCTCTCTGGCCACGTGAAAATTCCGCATGAAGGCGAATGACTTCATCTAGCTGCTTTTGCGTAAATGTTTCAAGTTCGTTAGGATTAGGCGTATCCTTGACCATAGATAAATATGCGCTTTCTTGCCGTGTTCAAAAACATGGTTCTCATGATTTTATTAGGACGCAGTTTCACACACGCTGTGTTTTTTTCATTATAGCGCAAAGACGATCAATTTTTTATAAATTTATATTAAATATTTGATGAGGCCAGAAGTAGAGCTATCAAAATGAGTGTTGGTTTCGTTGGTATTCATGGCCTTCAAGATACCGTCCGCATTTAATTTGCCAAGCTCAACACCCCATTGATCAAAACTGTTAATCCCCCAAATGATCCCTTGGACAAAAACCTTATGCTCATAAAGTGCGAGTAGCATTCCCAAATGATAAGCATCTAATCGATCGAATATCATCATCGAATTTGGACGATCACCATCAAAATTGCGATGTGGTTCGCCTTTATTGGGTGCGCCTTGCATCAATGTATGCGCTTGTGCCAAAGCATTAGCGAGCAAGTTCTTATGATGAGCATCATAATCATGCCCAGCGTGTTTGAAAGCAATAAAATCGCAAGGCACGATATCGCTGCCTTGGTGCAATAACTGCATAAAAGTATGCTGCGCATTTGTGCCAGCTTCACCAAATACCACCGCGCCACTTTTGTGATTAATTGCATCGCCGTCAATGCTCACATTTTTGCCGTTGGATTCCATATCGAGCTGCTGCATGTAAATCGGCAATTCTCGCAAATCATGAGAATAGGGCAAAACAGCATGCGCCTGCGCGTTGCCCAAATTGCGATGCCACACTCCAAGCATCGCCATCAACACAGGAATATTTTCATGAAATGGAGCATCCCTAAAATGACGGTCTACATCCCGCGCCCCTCTAAGCATATCTTTAAATGCACCAAACCCATTGGCAATAGCAATTGATAAACCTACACCACTCCATATCGAATAACGCCCTCCAATCCACTCGCGAAGCTGCAAAATGTGCTTAAGCGGCACACCAAAATTTAATGCGGCCTCTTCGTTTTGGGTGACTGCGATCAAATGATTTGGTAAATCTTTGGTGGCAATAGTTCGCGCTAGCCAGTCTTTAGCCGATTGCGCATTGGCTATGGTTTCTTGAGTACGAAACATTTTCGTGGAAATTATAAAAACCGTATTTTCAGGATTAAGTTTTTGCAAACGTTGATCTAAGCCGCTGGCATCAATATTAGATATGAAATAAATGTTTGGCCCATCAGCCGAAGGCCGCAGGGCTTTATAGGCCATGCGTGGCCCTAAATCAGAACCACCAATTCCAATATTAACCACATCGGTGATGTTTGGATTATTGCGAATTTCATCCGATAATGCATGCATGTGTAACAACGTGTCGCGCACATAATCATTTACCGTTTCGCCATTAACCACCAAATCATTACTGCACGACCCACGCAAGGCCACATGCAAAACTGCGCGGTTTTCTGAAATATTTATAGCCTGCCCATCGAACATTGCATCGCGTTGCTTTGAAAAATCTAAGGCTTCGGCAAGGGTTTCAAATTTTCCTAGCGTATCATGGGTAATTTTATGCTTAGAAAAATCAAACAAACAGCCGTCAATATGAATGTTGAAACCATCAAACCGATCCGCATCGTTTTTAAAATAATCTCTAATATGCGTATCACGCAAATCATTATAATGCGTCTCTAAATTCTGCCATTCTTTAAGGTTATTTCTATTCGACATTAGGCAAAGATTCTATGGTTTGAATGTTTTCGGTATTAAAGCCCTCAGCCTTCCCGACTAAAACTGTTACAAATTTATCGCCATCAAGAAATTTTTGCGCCAAAGTCTGAATATCCACCGCCGTCATATTTTCAATCGCATTTTGGCGACGATCCAAATAATCAATGCCCAAGCCATCCATTTGTAATGAATTAACCAAGCCCGCAATTTTATCGGTCGAGCTTAAAGACAATGGCAGCGATCCGATCAAATAAGCTTTAGCATCTGCCAATTCTTTATCACTCACAACCGAGGCCCCGATTTTTTTAAATTCCTCACGGATTAATCCCAAAACCTCACCAACATTTTTCGCCTCGGTCGATGTGGAAATGGCCAGAGCATTCACATGATCAAGATTGTACAAATACGTATAAATGCCATAAACCAAGCCCCGCTGCTCTCGCACCACATCAGTAAGGCGCGAACCAAAACCAGACGAGCCAAGGATAAAATTCATCACCTGCGCGGTGAAATACTCACCAGAATTGCGCGCAACGCCGGGCTGGACAATTTCAATGACCGTTTGCGGGATGTCTTGCATATAATGAAAAACACCACCTTGATTTTGCAATGCAATATCTGGAGCATCTTGGATTTCAACCTGCGGCAATGCACCAAACACATCATCCAATACAACGCGCAATTCTTCGACGCTGATATCCCCTGCCACGGCAATATGCACATTGTTCATACCAATATGGTTTTTGTGGAAATCTCCCAAATCCTTTGCCGTGATTTTGTCCAGCGACGATAATGTACCGCCGCTATTCATCGAATAAGGATGACCAGCATAAGCCTTGTCATTCAAAATCCGCGCCGCCGCATATTCAGGCTCAGACAAAGAAGACCGAATACGGCTTTGATTGGCTTGTCGCATGCGCGTAATCGCTTCATCTTCAAAACGCGGCTCGGTGAGTGATAACTTCAATAACTCAAACGCGCGTGCCTTATTCTTAGTCAAAGTTTTAAGCGTCCCGCCAAAATCATCGCGCCCCGCAGAAAAACCCAAACTAATCACCTGATCGCGCAAAGCTTTTTGAAACGCCTGCGCATCCAAATCCCCAGCGCCTTCATCCAAAGTGTTGGAGAGCATGCGCGCTATCCCTTGCTTATCAGCCAAATCATTAACCGCGCCCGCACCTTTAAAACCAAACTTCATCGCAATAACAGGTACAGAATGATCTTCCACCAACCAAGCGGTAATGCCGCCTTCGCTGCGCACTTCTTTTATATCTAATAATGTGGCATGTGCAGGCGTGCAAAACGCAACAAACACAACAAACACAACAGCAAGAGCCAACATCATTCTCATGGTGTTTCTCCTTGCACCGCTTCAGAGACAGAGCTTAGAGGCAGCAAATATCCGCTAACAGGAGGCTGAGCCGAAGGCATATCAGGGTTGAGAAAACGCTCCGCCACATCACGCACATCTGCTGCGCTCACTTCGGCAATGTCATATGGCCAATATTCCACATCATCGAGTGTGGATCCCGTAATCAACGCTCGACCAATAATCATCGCTGGCCCGCTTAAGCTATCACGCGCATAAATCGCTTCATCTTGCATGCGCGTTTTAGCATCATTCAGCTCAGCTTCGCTTACACCATCTTTAATCAAAAGCCGAAGCTGCGCCATCAACGCCTCTTGCATATCTTCTAAAGAACGCTCTTCAACAGGCGAAGCATAAACCCAAAGCTCCCCATCATTCCACGCCGACCCTTGATAGGAAAGCCCCGCGCTCGATGCAATTTTTTGCTCCGCTACTAAAGATTTATAAAGCCGCGCACTAGAACCACCACTCATGATTTCTTCCAAAACCTCTAAAGCCACAGAATCTTTTTTGTTTTGCCGCGCCGAAGGCACACGGAAAAGCGTTTGCACCACTGGCTCGCGAATAGCAGGATGCTCAAGCGTAACGCGTGTACGAGAATTAAGCGCAGGGGAACGCGTGCGATGACGCACCAAAGTCTCTTCACGAGGCAAAGTGCCGTATGTATCAATAGCCATTTTATAAGCCTGTGCGGGATTAACATCACCTGATATTACTAAAATCGCATTATTGGGCGCATACCAACGATCATAAAAAGCTTTCGCATCTTCGTATGACAATTCATCCATCTCATGTTTCCAGCCAATAACGGGAATGCCATAGGGGTGATTAATAAACGCCGCTGCCGAGAGCTGCTCACCAAATTGCCCACGTGGATCATTATCCGTGCGCTGGCTACGCTCTTCCAAAATCACTTTACGCTCCGATAACACTTCGGACTCAGGCGGATGAATACCGTTCATACGACCCGCTTCCATGCGCATAACGCGTTCAAGGTGCTGCACAGGCACGGATTGAAAATACGCCGTGTAATCTTGAGATGTAAACGCGTTATCATTACCCCCAAGGCTTCGCACAATTTGTGAAAATTCGCCGGGTTCAAGCGCTTTTCCACCAACAACATCAGAACCTTTAAACAATAAATGTTCCAAAAAATGCGCAATCCCTGACTTACCCGCTGGCTCATCCGCCGCACCCACACGATACCACACCATATGTGTGACCACAGGCGCGCGATGATTGGGAATCACCACAACTTCCATACCGTTATCAAGCGTAAAACTCTCCGCGCCAAACACTTTGTTGCGTTCAGGCTTTTGCTCTACAGGCGTAGGAACGGTTTCCACTTTAATGGCTTGCGCGAATCCATTGGAAGTTGTTGCAACATATAAAAAACCGATTAAAACAACCGCAATCAAATAAGCATATGTTTTAATCATTTCGCATTTTCTTCTTGTTCAACCGCGTCTGGTATACCGTTTTTGTAACCCGTTGGCTGGTTCTCCTTCGCTAAGCGTCTGGCTTCTTCAATAGGGTTCACAATTTTCGCGGCAGGTTCAGTATCACGACCAATATTCATCAGTTTTTTAATAACGGGACGCTTCTCATCAACCTGATTGGCAGTTTCAATATCAACGCGGCGACGGATATTCGGATCAATGCTCCCCGCACCCGCCTTTTGCAATAGGGTTGAATCGCCGGAGCTAATATCTGATCCATTACGTCCCGCACTTCCCAAAACGGCTTGACGCGCCTCATCAACCATCGCTTGTTCCTGAGGACGTGGGGCTCCTGGAGCAGGGGCGCGAAGTGCATAGCTTTCAGGTAGTTCAAGCGGTGCGCGCTTTACCACACGAAATTCGTCTGGCGAAGATTTCGTCAATCCCATCGCGTCCTTAGCACTCGAACAACCGCTCAGCGAGATAACCAAAACCAAAGCTGTGAATATGAAATTTATGCGCATGTGTCTAAGCATTCCCAATGTTGAGCAAAATATTAACTTATCTTTATGTAGCATCTTTCCCGGCCGTTTCAAAAGCCTTGTCAAAGAAAAGCGAATGAACGATCAACAAGAAAACCCCTACACATATACAGCTATCGGCAACATTAAACGCTGGCCAGTGATATTCCGCAAAATGCACATCTAGAAAATCAATCACCGCGCCAAAACGTAAACGATCAAAAACATTCCCCAAAGCACCACTAATGACCAGCGCTATCGCAAAAGATTGTAGACGTGAAGTTGAACGCCAAAGCCAAACGGCAAAAATCATAGATATAATTAAAGACACACTCGTGAGGAAAATGATGCTCATAGTATCACCATTATTGAACATGCCAAAACTAACGCCTTGGTTCCACACCATTACAATATTGAAAAAGGGCAAAACCTCTTGTGATATAAACGGCAATCTTGCGGGTGCATCAACAAGCCATTCAAAAAAACCTAAAGATTGTGGTGCAGGTTTTTCAAGTACGGTTTTAACCAAATATTCTGTGACCCACCATTTACTAAGCTGATCCGCAATAATGGCCAAGAGAAAAACGATAAGAGCGTTAAATTTATACATGGCTTTGTTTTAACGCTAGCGAATCCATTTTAAAAGCAAATAATCACTCAAAAGCTTGGAATGTGCCCAAAGCCAAGTGTTTTTGTAAAAAAGCTTGGAAATCAAAGGCTGGATATTGGATTAGAATTTGTTCCACAGCATTTCCAAGCGTTTGCCGATCATTCAGCAGAGATAAACAAGCAAATTCATCCTCATCTAAAATTACGCTTTTAACCTCCAGCTTCGGACGATAAACCATGAGCTTTTCTCCCCCTTGATCCAAATCAAGTTGGCCTTCACCATTATTGTCGCAAAACGCCTTAATAGCGGTGAGTAGAAAGCGCGATTGTTTTAAATGCGCGCTCGCGCGCAATTTTAAAACAATATCGCCCAAATCATCGGGTGCGATTGCCGCCAAATCATTCGTCAGTAATGGCTGACAATCACGCGCATAATAAGCCGCATTCATTGCCAATTCATAGCGCGCCATATCAGGAAGATAAGGCAAAGACGCGGCAGGGGAAAAATGCTCAATAAAATCACCAAACCCCTCGCCATATAAATTCAAACATCCGCTTTGTGGTGGATGAGCCAGAATAAAACTCCTCGCCATCCCTTCGAGAAACTCTTGCCCAACCAGATTTTTAATAAGTGGGAACGTGGCGACCATCAAATCGGTCAAGCTTCCTACAATATTGTTGCGATACACTTTTAACCGCGTAGGCAGATCAATATCTCCGCTTTCGCAAAACTCCGCCAAATTGCTCGGCGGGGCATTCAACGCATTGGGATGGTCAAGCATCAAATCTTTAAATGCGATTTGAAATTCATTCAGCCGCATAATGCCGACCTTTTTCTTTGTTGCCAGATTGCGCCGCGATAATCGCTCGCGCTTTATCCGCTTCCGCGACCAATACGTCCAAATCAGGTATATCATTATCCCATTCGATCAATGTTGGAACAACGCCGATCTTGGCAATAGCGTGTGCATATAAATCCCAAACATCACCCTTGATGGGGCGCGAATGTGTATCAACCAAAATTGTATGATCACCCGCATATTGTTCAACATGCCCCGCAAGATGCATTTCCCCGACATAGCGCGACTCGATCGTGTCAATATAGCGCCACGCATCAAATCCGTGATTATGCGCCTGTACATAAATATTATTGAGATCAAGCAGAATTCCGCAGCCCGTCATCGCCGCAAGACGATTCATAAACACATCTTCATGCATATCGTTGCCCTTAAACGCCAGATATGTCGAAGGGTTTTCGACCAAAATCGCCCGCCCAAAATAATTTTGCGTTCGCTCCACATTACGCGCCAGCTTATCAAGTGATTCTTGCGTATAGGGCAGGGGCAAAAGATCATTCAGATGCGCATTCCCGCTTACGCTCCACGACGCATGGTCGGAGACATTAAACGGCTTGTAAATATCAATAAGCTCCTTGAATTGCGCAAGATGCGCTTCGCTCACAGCCTGATCTGAACCCAAAGACAGCCCTACAGCATGCAGGCTTAGTTCATATTTATTACGCGCTTTGGATAAAAAATGGCGCGGCGCTCCGCCGCCAAAATAATTCTCTGGATGCACTTCTATCCATCCAATATTGAGATCGCTGTCTAACACATCTTGATAATGCGGATAACGAAGCCCAATCCCCACCGGATCAATCAGCAGATCATCTGGTGGGGCAAAGGAATACGCAGGCTTTACAGCTAAATCATTCATAGCGATAATCCTGCTTGAGGCTTAGTGATTAATGCGCTGTTACCGCATCGTGCTCAGCGTCAATATGCGCATCGACTTCAGCTTCGGCATCAACAGCTGCTTCTGTATCTGCAGCCGCTTCAGCATCAACTTCAGTCGATGTTGTAGAACCACCAACAATCTTGTCGCAAGTGCCTTTTGGCAATGCAACCCACTCATCGCTAGCACCGTCAACCGCCGCATGACCTGCACATGAATGTGATTTAGAAGCATTACCGCAATCATTATGACCGGCTTTTACAACGCCATAGCATTTTTCTTGCGTGTCATCCATCGCATTAGCAGCGCCGATACCACCAGCCATAGTCAAAGCAACAGCAGAAGCCAAAAGTGTATTTAAAGTTTTCTTATTCATAGTATGTATCTCCTAAATACGAGTGTTAAATATGCATGCGTATTTTCTATATCGCATGGTGATTACTTCGAACGCAGTGAGTAAAACGTTACACCTATTAATAAAAAAATCCAGTGTATATACAAATATAGAAGCTTTTTATCCCAATGATGAGTTTTTGTATTGACATATATGTGAAACTTCCTTAATCTTCTGTAAAAGGAATTAATATGGTTCAAATAGCCCCTAAAAAAGGTAAGCTTCAGAAAGCTTTTCCCTTTCTAAAATCACAAGAGTTGGGCGCAGATGATGGTTATTTATATATACATCTCCCTAAGCAAATGGCTGAGGAAACTTTGATCTTGCATTATTTATTTGAGGATATAAAAAAATATGCGCCTCCACTATCACAGCGCGTTTTTGAAGCAGCTAAAGAGTGCCAGGTAAAATTTAAAGTAAAGGCACTCGAAGGTGCACTAGGCACATATTATGGCCATATTGTTCAAACAGATGAATCAAATACGTACTACATAAACATTGCTAAGATTATACCACATGAATTAATGCATTGGGTGCAGGTAACAAATGGATATTTAGACGATATTGATGATAATGCCGATTATCGAAGCTATCTCCTATCATATTTGGCAAAAGAAGCGGGCGCTCAAGCTTTTGCTATTTATACATGTTGTGGGATGGCGCTCAATGGCTATCCAAGCGCTTTGAATTACATGCGCCGTAAGGATGATAATGGTAACTACAAGGACCCCTACGCACATCTTTACAATGACTTTGTTAACGCATTCAATGCATCTATAGATGATGGCGTTAATACTGATGCGTCTATGTTATATGCTACAGAAGCTGTATTTAATAAAATTTTGAGAGATAGAAATTTCATATCAGTTTACGGAAAAATGGCACTTGAGCAATATTTACACGCATCGCTGCGCAAAAGAACGACAAGAATAGATAACAAGCCTTTTTATGATTACAGCCCAGAAAAGGCAAAGCAGCAAACAAGAGTTGCACAAGGAGAATATTTAATAAATGAAGCCGATTTACCAATCATTGATCTTAATTATTTCAAACAAGTAGGACTTGAGGATTTATACCATGCATTTGAAGCCGTGGAAGCAATCCGTATTTTGCAAAACACAGCAGTAAACACACCGCAAATTATTGCCTTGGCACCAGACCAAAACACACAAGCGCTTGTTGACCGCCTGCAGCATGAAGGAAATCCATTTTTATCAATGCCTATGGCGGAAATATATAATGATTATTACAGACAAGATGTCGAACAAGACATCAAAAAAGATATAGAAGGTAATGTCTTACCTATAAAAACTTTGGATTTTCTTGACTATCTTAGGCAGGCTGCAAATATAAATAACTCAGTCCCAGCTCAGGCAGGATTGGATTTTTAATTTTACACTAGCCTTAAACTTGAGGCACGCTTATATTTAGCATCATGAATATCTACCAATCCACCGCTGAAATTCCATCCGCCGCGCATGGCGCGGTCATTGCGATTGGCAATTTTGACGGCGTGCATACAGGTCATCAAGCGTTACTATCAAGCGCTAAAGATTTAGCCGCAAAGCAAGGTAGGCCCTTTGGCGTTCTCACGTTTGAGCCGCATCCCCGCCGCCTGTTTCGCCCCGATGAGCCACCCAGCCGTATCACACCACCATTAGTCAAGCACTGGCGTCTTCGAGAATTTGGCGTGAATGCATTATTTTCATTGCCCTTTGATTGGGATTTCGCATCCCAAAGCGCAGCAGAATTCATCAACGATATCCTCAAAAACGCAACAGGCGCGAGCCATATCGTCGTCGGCGAAGATTTTTGTTTCGGACAGCTCCGCAAAGGCACGCCCGCAGACATCAAGGCTTCGGGCATTGCCACAACTATCGTTGAAAAAATCACAGACGCTCAGTCTAAAATGCTGTCCTCCAGCAATATCCGTCAAGCCTTGCGCGGCGGAGATATCACCGCTGCCAACGCCATGCTCGGATGGGATTGGGAAATTCGCGGAGAAATCGTCAAAGGCGACCAACGCGGCAGGGAATTAGGCTATCCCACCGCAAACGTTAAGCTCGGTGATACTATCCATCCATCGTATGGCATTTACGCCACGCGTGTGCAAATCGAAGGGGAGTCGCAATGGCGCGCTGGCGCCACCAATATCGGCATCCGTCCCATGTTCGAAGTGCCCGTCGCCCAAGTCGAGACATTCATCTTTGATTTTGACCGCGATATTTACAACAAAATACTGCGTATCCAGCCAATAAAACGTCTGCGCGGTGAGGCAAAATTTGAAAGCCTCAACGACCTCATTACCCAAATGGCCAAAGATTGCGAACAGGCGCGTGAGATTTTGGCGTAATGGGTATGTTCATCACGCTATTTTCAACACTCGTCCCGCTTTATATTCTGATCGCTTTAGGCTGGGTTGCTGGGCGCTATTTCGAAGTGGAGCGCCAAACGCTGGGGGCATTGGCGATTTATGTGATTATGCCTGTTGTGGTCTTCGGCTTTATCACCAAGCTGGAATTTGAGCCCGCCTATGCGGTGCTGCCCATCGTGATATATTGTGTGATGAGCGCCCTCAGCTTTTTTTGGCTGTGGGTCGGTCAGCGCGTATTCAAAAGCAAACGCGCCAATTTATTGGCGATGACCGCCGTATCGGGCAATACGGGATATATGGGTCTGCCGATTGTGCTGGCGTTGTTTGATACAAATTGGGTGGCGGTTTATATTTTCATGATGCTCGCTGGTATATTTCACGAGGCAACCACCATGTATTACATCGCCTCGCGTTCACAATTTACCGTCGGCGAGAGCCTGCGCAAACTCGCAAAATTCCCCGCGCTTTATGCCGTAGCATTGGCTTTAATCGTTAATACACTCGGCTGGGACATGACCATTGAAATGGATAAATACTGGACGTATTTTAAAGGCGCTTATGTGGTGATCGGTATGATGATCATCGGCGCTGCATTATCGCATGTGCAACGCCTTACAATAGCGCCGCGTTTCCTCGCACTGACATTTTTAGGAAAATTCGCGCTTTGGCCGCTTTGCGCTTATGGATTAATTTTGATTGATGAAAACATCACCCACATGTTTGAGCCGCAAATACACAAGCTTTTGTTGGTGTTATCCATTGTGCCCCCCGCCGCGAACATCGCTGCCTTTGCCGTTAAGCTCGATCTAGACCCCGAACAAGCCGCCACCACAATTCTGCTCGGCACTATCTTCGCTCTGCTTTATATCCCCGCGATGTTGATGCTGTTTGGGGTTTATTGAGGAGGAAGCAAGCTTTGTAAGCTGTCTATAAATTGTGAAAGATTCCGATCTGATGCAATTTCTATTTCAGCTTCCAGGATATCGTTATCATAGTGTTCTTTATATTCATCAGAGCCAATCGAAAACCCTGTTTGAGCAATAACGCATTCATTAATATTCTCCATGCTTGCCAGTAATGCATCTTCTATTGCAAGATTGATTTGAAAATTAAGATCCTGTAGAGGGGTGGACTTCACTTCATCGAAAATACGCGCCAGGCTTGTAGTGTTTGCCTCCTCAAAGCAAGCAATAGTATTTGCCGTATTTGTTGTTCTCTCGCCTGCGCTTAGCGCCTCAGCTTGAGCGACCATCGAGCCTGTTAAAGCATGAATTGCAAAAAAGCCAGCCAGTAATGATTTTACAGTCTTCATAAAAAACTCCCTTTATATTTTTCTTATTTCTTAAGTGATAGCATGAGCCGTGTATCTTTATCAATACATATGAGAATAGAGAATTATTTTCCCGTCTTGATTTATCCCGCCAACCCCGCCATAGTGCGAGAATGAGCGAGAAAAAAGACCAATATAAAGACACCGTTTTCCTCCCCAAAACGGAGTTCCCCATGCGCGGTGGCCTGCCGCAAAAAGAGCCGGAAATTCTGGCACGTTGGGAGGAGATGGATTTATACGCCAAGCAACGCGAGGCCGCCGCGAACAAGGAAAAATGGATACTCCATGACGGCCCCCCTTATGCCAATGGTGACATTCATATGGGGCACGCCCTTAATAAAATTCTTAAAGACGTTGTGGTTAAATCCTATGCAATGCTTGGCTATAACACGCCATATGTGCCGGGTTGGGATTGTCACGGCTTGCCGATTGAATGGAAGATTGAAGAAAAATACCGCAAAGACGGCAAGGACAAAGACGATGTCGATATCCTCGATTTCCGCGCCGAATGCCGCAATTTCGCCCAAGGCTGGATTGACACACAAAGCAAGCAATTCCAACGTTTAGGCGTTGGCGGAGATTGGGAAAATCCCTACCTCACCATGAAAAACCGCGCCGAAAGCTTGATCGTACGTGAAATTCACAAATTCGCCCAAAACGGTGGCCTCTACCAAGGCGCGAAGCCTGTGATGTGGTCAGTGGTGGAAAAAACCGCGCTGGCCGAAGCCGAGGTCGAATATAAAGAACATAAATCCATCACGATTTGGATCAGGTTTCCAATCGTTAAGCTACCTGAAAGTTTAAAAGATTATCAAATTGAAGATTTAAAAGATGCAGATGTAGTTATTTGGACAACAACGCCGTGGACTATGCCTTCAAATCGTGCGATTGGATTTGGTAAAGACATTGACTACAATGTTTGTACAGTAACAAGCATTGAGGAGGGCAGTTTAGCAAAGGTTGGTGACAAATTTATTTGTGCCACCTCAAGGATGGCAGATATTAGAAAGCATGCAAAGATTAACGGCATTCATGCCAGTACACCCATTAAAGGTTCCGACCTTGAAGGTACAATCTGTGCGCATCCACTCAAACAACAACACCGTCATCCTGAAACGTCGCAAGACGTTGAGGGATATCATACGGACGAAAAAGATCCTTCAGCGCAAGCGCTTAAAGATGACACTCTAATATATGATTTTGATGTGCCAATGCTAGAAGGCGATTTTGTCACCGATGAAGCGGGAACAGGATTCGTGCATATCGCGCCGAGCCACGGGGAGGATGACTTTTTCCTCTTCCTCAAACATTTCGGCGCGGGCGATATTCCCGACAACGTCACCGATGACGGAAAATTCCGCGATCATGTGCCGCTGTTTGCGGGGCTGGAAGTTTATACCCAAGAGGGCAAGCTTGGCGATGGGAATTTTGCTGTGCTCAAAGCCATGGCCGAAGCAGGAAAACTCCTCGCCAAAGGCTCGCTCCGCCATGAATATCCGCATAGCTGGCGCTCTAAAGCCCCCATTATTTTCCGCACCACGCCGCAATGGTTTATTTCGATGGATAAGCCACTAGACTCATTAAGAAATATAGAAATTAGTTCTGATATTCGAACACACGAAGATTATAAAAACGCTGCAAGTATGGTAAAGGGTGCAAATGAAGACGTAACCCGTTTGTCTAATGAAATTACTAATAATAAAGATGTCGATCCAATGTTTGAAGGTCTTACAGAGTCAGGCTTGACAGAGCATCTTGTGGATTTTTCTTCTGATAGTAGCCTTAGAGCCCATGCATTGTACGCTATCTCAAAAACCCGTTGGGTGCCTCCCAAAGGCGAAGCGCGTATTCGCTCCATGGTGGCTAATCGTCCTGATTGGTGTATATCGCGCCAACGTGCTTGGGGTGTGCCGATTGCGCTGTTTGTGCATAAGGAAACGGATGAGATTCTCAATGATGACGCGGTCTATGAGCGTATCGCCGAAATTTTCGAAACCGAAAGTTCAGACGCATGGTGGTCACGCGATGCTAAGGATTTCCTCGGCGCGGATTATAACGCCGATGATTACAATCAAATTTTCGACATCGTTGATGTGTGGTTTGAAAGCGGCTCTACACATGCGTTTGTCGTTGAAGACCGCGAGGATTTAGGCCAAAGCCCCGCCGATCTCTACCTCGAAGGGTCTGACCAACATCGCGGGTGGTTTCATTCCTCCTTGTTGGAGAGTGTGGGAACACGTGGACGCGCGCCCTATAAAGCCGTTTTGACACATGGTTTCGTGCTTGATGATAAGGGCTATAAAATGTCCAAATCACTGGGCAATGTTATTGATCCGCTCAAGATGATGGATCAATATGGCGCGGATATTTTGCGCCTGTGGGCGTTGACGTGTGATTATTCCGAAGATGTCCGCATCGGTAAGGATAGCCTTAAAAACACGGGCGATCTCTATCGCCGTATTCGCAATACACTGCGCTTTTTGCTCGGCGCGTTGGATGGCTTTACCAAAGATGAGATGGTCGAAGATTTCTTCGAAGACCCGACCCAAGCGCCAGAATTAGAGCAATTAGTGTTGCATCAACTCTATGAGATGGATAAGAAAGTTCGCGGTTATATCGCCGATTATGATTTCATGAAACTCACCAAGGCGTTGCATGATTTTTGTAATGAGGAGTTAAGCTCATTCTACTTCGATATCCGCAAAGACCGCTTGTATTGCGATGATCCCAATGATCCAAAACGCAAAATGACGCGCTCGGTCATGGCGATGATATACAACGCGCTGACGTCATGGCTCGCGCCAATTTTGGTGTTTACAGCCGAAGAAGCATGGAGCCACCGCCCCGAAGGCATTTTCGACGATGTCGAAAGCGTGCATTTACGCGAATTCGTAAGCGCACCGGAGAGCTGGAAAAATGATGCGCTGGCGGAAAAATGGAGGTATGTAAAATTAGTCCGAGATGAAGTGCTTGGTTCTATAGAGCCTCTCAGAGCTAAAAAAGAAATAGGCTCATCTTTGGAAGCTAAAGCGATAATTAATGTTACTGGTGGGTTGCTTGATGCAATTAGGGATATTGATATGGCTGAAGTTTGTATTACATCACAATTTAAAATCAACATTGCTCCTGCATCTACAGCTATAGAAAAAGCAGCAGGCGAAAAATGCGAACGCTGCTGGAAAGTCCTCCCCGAAGTGGAGAGCAATGGCGGGATTTGTAATCGTTGTGTGGGCGTGGTGAAGCAGGCTAAGGCGGCTTAAATATAGCAACAAACATATTATTTTATAAATAATATTGACAATACATTTATTATGACATATATTCCATCGTATTCATAAACAAGGAGATATATAATGTCATCATTAAAACAAACTTTACAACATGCTGCGCTTGCTGGTGCAATAGTCGCAGGCGCAACGAGCACAGCAATGGCGCATGATGAAACGTCAAATCTGGATCAACCTCAAAAAACTGATGATAGAGTTCTATGTACAGTGTTTTTTGATCTTGCACAAAGAATGGATGATTTACACAGAGTTAGACAGCAACTTCAAAATTCAAGAGAACTGGCTCAACGATTAAGTTATAATGCGCAAAATGTTGTTCAAAATATTGGTGAGGGGTCACAAGCAGCAGGCCCTGCACAAGAAGCCAGCTATAATGCGCAGGAACTAAATAACAACATGGATCAAACGATTTCTGATCTTGATAGTCAAATTTATGAAACTGAGGGAACGCAATATACAGTTACTGAAGAACTTCAGAAAAGAGTCGGTGAAGAAGTAAGGCCGTGGATGTATTGTGAAGAACTAGGCCTTTAGCCTACTTCAACTTCCCCGCCTTCTTCAATATCACGCGCAAATGCGGTTGGCCGTTTTGCTCTTCGTATTTCTCGTAATATTGTTGGTGATAACTTTCAGCTTCCCAAAACGTCGCCATCGGTTCAATTTTTGTGACGATCGGGTCTTTATACTGACCGCTGGCTTCAACTTGCGCTATCACCTCTTTCGCAATACGCTCTTGCGCTTCATCGCTCGGGAAAATCGCGGAGCGGTATTGCGTGCCTTTATCCACACCTTGGCGATTGAGTTGCGTGGGATCATGCGCACGCGTGAGGAAAAATGTCACCAAATCCTTGTATGAGGTTTTCGCATCATCAAATGTCACCTCAATCACTTCCGCATGCCCCGTGGCTCCTGTGGAAATATCCTGATATGTTGGGTTATCGGTTTTACCGCCCATATATCCCGCACGCGTAAATAATACGCCATCAAGTGCGCGATATTCACTTTCGGTGCACCAAAAGCACCCGCCCGCAAACACCGCCGTTGGATACCCTTCAGGTTTCTCAATCATAAGATCACTCCCATTTTCCATCTTCATATCTGCAACGCTCAGCCCTGCAAAGAATATAACGCCAACCAGAGCAAAACCCAGTGCGAAAAAAATGTATAATTTATTCATGTTTTGTCCTGTTTATGAAATAAGGTATCATATATATCTATTCGCCAATAACAGCGATTGCGTTACATGAATATTGATAAAACATCATATATTTCGCCAAATTTCGGCGAACGGGCAGGGGGGCAAAGCCCGTCAATGCTCGTGCTCCATTATACCGGCATGGCAAATGCGGAGGACGCGCTTGCGCGTTTATGTGATCAAAAATCTGAAGTCAGCGCTCATTACGTCGTCGATAAAGCGGGTACAATCTACCAACTCGTCGACGATGACAAACGCGCCCACCACGCAGGCATTTCATATTGGTGCGGAGAACGCGACGTCAATTCGGCCTCAATCGGCATAGAAATCGTCAACGGCGGTCACGATCATGGCTACACACCTTTCCCAGAAGCACAAATAAAAAGCGTAGAGGCATTATGCAAGCATCTCGTGACGAAATACAATATTGCCTCGCGAAATATCATTGGCCATTCCGATATCGCCTATAATCGGAACGAGCCAAAAATCGACCCTGGTCATTTATTTCCGTGGAAGCGTCTCGCGCAAAACGGCATTGGCGCATGGCCAGATACGACGAGCATAGATAAAGCGCAAGCGCAAAGCTTAGCGCAGGATAAGACAGCGTTTCATAAGGCATTATGCGACTACGGCTACGATCCTTCTGCGCCATTCGAGGAAACACTCATCGCGTTCCACCGTCATTTTGCACCCGAAAAATTCCAAGATTGGAGCGCCCGCCCCTGCACACCTGAAAACGATAGCGTGGCGACATTATTGGCATTGCTCGCGCAATAAAAAAGCCGCCAGAGTTTCCCCTGACGGCTTCGTATAAAATCAGAAAATCTATAAGCCGGGTTCTGTCCCCCGTTTTAAAAACGGATCGATGACCATTCATCTACGCGTTATGTTGCCACAACGCTTGAGCGACCAACCCGAACCACGAGGCGAAAATCCCCATATGCGGTTCCTATTTGGTCTTGCTTCCGGTGGGGTTTACCATGCCGTCTTTGTTACCAAAGCCGCGGTGCGCTCTTACCGCACCCTTTCACCTTTACCTCTTACGAATAAGAGGAAGTCTGCTCTCTGTTGCACTTTCCGTAGACTTTACAAAGCCTCCCGGGCGTTACCCGGCACCGTTTTTCCGTGAAGCCCGGACTTTCCTCCCGTATTGCTACCGGCGGTCATCCAATCTTCTGATTGCCCGCACTATGATGAAAGACACGCAAAATTGCAAGTTATGATTCCGAAAACGATTCCTACACAGAAAAATAAATGTGTATAAAATCAACGCGACTCGGCAGTAAATTTGACGAATCTCATGTCTTTCTGCTACTGCTTATAGAGTCAAGGCTTGTTCAAAAGTCTTATTTATCAACCAAACTGATTCTCTAAATCTGCGTAACACTCTGTTTCGATTCACCAAAAGGACTCAAGCTCTTGAGCCATTATCCTGTTATGTTGCCTGAAGTGTTAAATGCGCTATCCCCTGTGGATGGCGGAATTTATGTGGATGGCACATTCGGTGCAGGCGGCTATACTAAGGCGCTATTAGGCCAAGCCGATTGCCGCGTTGTCGCCATTGATCGCGATCCGGATGCGAAAAAACGCAGCGATGCCCTCGCGAAAGATTATGGTGGGCGCTTGATCTTTCTGCGCGGTTGTTTTGGCGACGTGCAAACGCTCTTAAAAGATGCGGGCATTAATAAAATCGACGGATTCGTGCTAGATCTCGGCGTGTCTTCTTTCCAGCTTGATGAGGCGGAGCGCGGATTTTCATTTCGCCATGACGCGCCGCTGGATATGCGTATGGATCCTGAACATGGCCAAAGCGCGGCTGATCTGGTGAACACTATGAGCGAGGCCGAGCTTGCTGATCTCATTTATAAGTATGGTGAAGAACGCAAATCCCGCCGCATTGCCTTTCGTATTGTCGAAGCTAGAGCGCAAGCGCCGATCAAAACCACAGTGCAATTGGCCACAATTATCCGCTCATGTATGCCGCACCCCAAACATGGTGAAATTGATTCTGCCACTCGCACGTTCCAAGCGCTGCGCATTGCGGTCAATGATGAATTGGGTGAGTTGGAGCGTGCGCTAGAAGCGGCGGAACATGTGCTGAAACCCGATGGTAAAATTGTGGTGGTGTCGTTCCATTCTCTCGAAGATGGCTTGGTAAAGCGCTTTTTCCGCAAACATTCAGGCGAGCAAAACGCCTCTCGCCATATGCCGCAAGCGCAAAACGCGCAAGCCAAATTTGAGCTTATCTCCCGCAAAGCCATCAAACCATCCGCGAAAGAATTATCCGAAAACGCACGATCACGCTCCGCGCGCTTAAGGTCGGCAAAATATATCGGGGGCGCGCAATGAAATTAATTAAACCCCGCACATTTATAATTTTCGCACTTGTATGCATATCGGGCGCGATTTTGCTTCGCACCTCGCAAAATGTTCAAGATGCGGAAGATCGCTTGAGCATCCTCCAAGCCTCAGTCGAGCGTGAACAAGAGCAAATTCGCATGTTACGCGCTGAATGGGAAGGGTTGAATAATCCTGCGCGTTTGGAAAAATTAGCCAATGAATTCCTTGATCTGGTGCCACCTTCTCCCGATCAAATGGCAGCGGGCGAAGTGCTTTTGCCGCGTATGGTGTCGCAGGAGGAATTACATGCCGATGAATCGCAAATACATGATGAGCAAGGCTTTGCCCCGGCCGTGCAAAATATATCCTATATAGCGCCCATCCCCAAAGCCAAGCCGCAAATTTTGAAGCCCAGTGATAAAGATATCGGAGATATAATCAATGAAGTCTCGAGCGAAAGCGCAGGTGCGCAATGATTTTTCTAGGTCGTATCCGTCGAAACGCATTAAAATTGGAAGGCGAGAAAAGCTCCGCCCTTGATCTTGCACGTGGTCGCTTGGTGTTGCTCAGCGGTTTTTTTATATTGGTCTACGTGATTTTCGCCATTCGCGCATTTGATCTGGCTGTGTTCGAAGGTCGGGGGATCGCTGCGCCAAGTATTGAATACGCACAATCGTTATTACCTGCGCAAAGCAAAAAACAAAACCGCCGCGCCGATATCACCGATCGCAACGGAAAATTATTAGCCACAACGTTAAAAGTTGTTTCTCTTTATGCTGACCCGCGCCTAATTTCCAACCCCAAAACCGCATCCAAAAAAATTGCATCTATTTTCCCCGACCTCAAATATGGCGACGTCCTGCAAAAATTGCAGGGCGACAAGCGTTTTGTGTGGATTAAGCGCAGCATCAGCCCCGAACAGCAATACAAAGTCTTGGAGATCGGCGAGCCAGGTCTGGAATTTGAAGAAGAATTTAAACGCTTCTACCCGCAAGGCGAATTAACCTCGCATATTTTAGGATATGGTGATGTCGATTCAAACGGTTTAGCAGGTGTGGAGCGCGGCTTTAATAACTACCTGAATGATGGGCAGCCATTGAAACTTACAGTTGATGTGCGTCTGCAACACGCACTGCGCCGCGAAACTTTGCGCGCTATGAAAGAATTCGAGGCGCCCGCCGCCGCCGCCGCCATTATGGATGTCACAAATGGTGAAGTACTCGCGGGTGTATCCTTGCCTGATTTCAATCCGCATAACCCCTTAATTGATGAAGACGCAATCTTCAACCGCCTGACTCTGGGTGCGTATGAAATGGGTTCAGTGTTTAAAATATTCTCAACCGCAGCATTTTTTGAGCGCCATGACGTCCCCATGAGTACAAAATTTGACGCCAGTGAGCCTATTAAAATCGGACGCTTTACCATCAATGACTATCACGCAAAAAACCGCGAAATGACTATCCCCGAAGTGTTCATGTATTCATCTAATATCGGCACGGCGCGCATGGCGCAAGCTATAGGCACAGAAGGTTTGCGCGATTTTTATACAAAGCTAGGCTTGCTCGATCCCATGGAATTCGAAATTCGTGAAGTCGCAAAGCCCCAAGTTCCCCACCCTTGGCGCGAAATCAATACGCTAACCGCGTCATACGGGCACGGTGTTTCCACCACACCGCTGCAACTGATATCTGGAGTATCTTCAATCGTAAATGGCGGCTACAAGGTTTCGCCAACTTTAGTCTTAGACGAAAATGCGACCAACCGCCCTAATTACAAAAGCGAATCTAATCGTATCATCAGCGCCCAAACAGCACAAAATATGCGCCAATTAATGCGTCTAGTTGTATCGGGAGGAACGGCATCAAAAGCTGAAGTAAAAGGCTATCGGGTCGGCGGGAAAACAGGGACAGCAGAAAAAATCGTCAATGGTCGCTATGATAACAAAAAGAAAATTTCATCATTCATCGGCGTGTTCCCCATGGACGCTCCGCGCTACGCCATTTTCATTATGGTGGATGAGCCCAAAGGACAAAAACACACTTGGGGATACGCAACAGGCGGATGGGTCGCGGCCCCTGCCGTGGCGCGTGTCGTTGCATCCATGGCGGGCATCCTCGGCATTCCGCCCGTCAATGAAAACGCTCCCGAAAATCACTTCGGTGACACCTTAAAACAATTTGTGGCAGCGAAGGATTAAAGGGTAATGACAGATACTTTAGAACAATTTGCGAAAATAATGCCCGATTTAAAAGGCATCACATCCGACAGTCGCGCCGTTAAACAAGGTTATTTATTCGCCGCCCTCCCAGGCACAAAAGCCGATGGCCGCGATTATATCCAAACTGCGATTAATCATGGCGCGCGGGCGATATTGGCACCTCAGGGCACAATGCTGCCCAACAATTCAAAAAACATCGTGCTGTTGACACATGAGAACCCAAGACTGGCGTTGGCAAAAATTGCTGCCACATTTTATAAGCGGCAACCCGAAACCATGGTCGCCGTCACAGGCACCAATGGCAAAACATCAACCGTGACATTCGTTGAACAATTGTGGCAAGCCCAAGGCTACAAAGCCACAAGTATGGGCACACTCAAAGGCCACATGACCACACCCGATGCCGTAGCACTTCATGCTAACCTCGCAGATTTCGCCGCCGCTGGCGTCACGCATCTCGCGCTCGAAGCCTCATCGCACGGCCTTGATCAATTCCGCCTTGATGGCGCCCATTTCAAAGCAGGCGCATTCACAAATCTCAGCCGCGATCATCTGGATTATCATAAAAATATGGATGAATATTTCACCGCCAAAGCCCGCCTTTTCTCGCAGCTTCTACCCGAAGGTGCAACTGCGGTAATCAATGCTGACACCGAAGAATTTTCAAAACTTAGCGCAATGTGTGAACGACGCAATATTCGAATATTATCCTACGGGCGCAACGCCAAAGACTTAAAAATCCTCAAAACCACACCCACCGCCCACGGCCAAAAAGTTGAGCTTGGCGTAATGGGCACACACAAAGATATCAC
>JBBKXA010000147.1:0-3245 GCA_037969235.1 Bdellovibrionales bacterium
ATAAAATTAGCCGTATTTTTCTTTGAGCTTTTTAACCTGCTCCAGCATTTGCGCGACAGATTGATCGAGGATTTTTTCATCGCTGAGCGAAGGGGGCACCCTGTTTGCCAGCTTTTTTAAATGCCATGCACATAAACGGATCGTGATTTTATCGACCAACGTATAAAAAAGCGTTTTTTCAAAAATTTTGGTAATTTTTTTTAATCCAGTTCGGTTTTTTAATGACGCGCAAATTCTATGAAATGAAGATGGCAATAAGCGTTCATGTTTAAGATCAATATTCAGCGCGCCTGCCCAATCATACCATTTCATACGGTTGGCTTTATTTAGCGGCAACAACGCAATCCAAGGCACACGCAGAGTATCCGCGACAATCGCGCCGTGCATGGCTTCGGCTAAAATAAGTTTTGAGCGAAATATTTCTTCCAAAACATCTTCGACGCTCTCGCGTGGATCAATTAAATTGATGCCCGCAAGATCGCACACGTCTTGCCAATGCCCTTGATCAAAACTTTCCCAATGCGGCATAAAAGAAATAACCTGGTTCGTACTTTTTCGATCTTTCAACAGGCTGCGTAATAAGATCGCGGAATCCCCGACAGATTTTTCCTTCGCAATCCCAAGCTCCGTAACCGTATTGGGCCCGCGCACAAAGAAAATATCCCAATCATCACCGCTGACATCGGGTTTTGCATCATATTGCGGAACGTACCCTGTGCCGAAAACAATTTTTTTGGCATCGCGAGCATATTTATCGCTGATGATTGAGCCAATACCGAGGAACAAAACACGCGCATCATCATCAAAGAAATCAGGCAAAAATTGTGGCCACATCCACGGGTTAAGATCATCCCCGAAATTTCTGTGCTTGCCTTTGAAATATATGAGTTTCATAGTTCTTCCTTAAAATAATGGATGTCTGTGATGAGTGTTCGGTATTGTAAGAAAATGCCCAAGGCGAGCGTAAATATACCGATGAGAAGGGCTAAGCCAACACTTCCTAAATCATTCGTATAGATAAATTTCTCAGCCATGAGATACGTTGAAATTCCAATCACGGTGATGGCTAAGGGAATTAAAAACACTTTCAAATACGCACCAATAGTGCACTGTAAGCGCGGCAACACCAAATAGAGGTTACGCGGAAAATAAAGAAGCACGGACAGAGTATAACCAACAACAACCCATTCAAGCCCAAACCAAACAGTACAAAATAACAATGCGATCGAAGCCAGTAGGCTTTCCGTCGCTGCCCTAAATTGAACATTGGGTTGCCCGATGATAAGCATGAAACAGCCATGCAGACCGATGAGTGTTTGCAAAGCCGCGGCGGGGGCGGCGATCAAGAATAACTCCCCAACCTTCGCCCATTTTTCAGACAGCAAAAGCGTGAAAAACGGCGTATGCACGGCGGCGATTAATCCGATCGCAGGGAACACAAGCAACGTTAAACCTCGCGTTAAAAATAAAAACACTTTGCGAATAAGCTCTTCATCCTCACTTCGCGGCGAGAGATGCGCATAAAGCACATATTGCAAAGGGCCGCTGATCAGCTTGACGGGCAGGGCTGCAAATAAAAATGTCATGGTATGAAAACCAAGCAACGTCGCACCAAGAATTTTCCCGATCACAAAAGAATTTGATGCTAAATTAGAAAAATTGATGAGATTGATGCCAATAACGCTTTTGCCAAAATTGAGGTGCTCTGTAATCGCGGGAAGATTGAACATAATTTTCGGGCGATAAGAAGACGCCAAGAATGTCATGAAAAGTTTAGTGGCATACAGCGCCAATTGTTGTGCCACTAACGCCCACGCGCCGCCGCCCATCAAAGCCACCGCAACGGCTGTACTGATGCTGATGGCAATGGCAATGATTTCAATTGTTGCTAAAGCTCCGAAACGGTATCTCTTCCGCAAAGACACTTCAAAAATCGTGTTCGAAGCCTGAATAAAAACAATCGGCGTTAAGGCTAAGATGATCAACAACAATCGCGGTTCTTCAAAAAAGTAAGCCGCTATCGGCGCACAAATGGCAATGAATATGGCAAAAGAAACGCCAAGCATAAGCGTCAGCCAGAAACAGGTTGACCACGCACGTTCATCGTTGTGTTTAGAACGCACCAAAGATTGCCCAATGCCGGCATCGACAAAGATCATGGTGAATAAAACAAACGGCATGGCCAACGCCACGATACCGTACTGATCGGGTGATAATAATCTGGATAATATCGGAATGGCGATAAACTGCGCCAAAAGCCGAATAAGCCCAACCGAAGATATTGCAGCCGTGTTAATAGTTATGTTTTTTAGAGACATAAAGTTTTTCTTATCTTGGATTGTTATAAGGTGGCAATTTGCACTAAAAAACCATATTATCAAGTGCAATGATACTCATAAAAAAAATAATGGTGAGCAAGCTCTTCATCCTGAGTTTAACGGTGCTCCTTGGGTTGGCGGTAAACCTGCCTGTTTCAGCGGCTCCGTTTTGCGTGAGCAGCCACGGCTTAACCTCGGAATGCCTATATTACGACGCGGATCAATGTAGACGGCGCGCTCAAGAAAGCTCTGGTTTATGCAGTGTAAACCGCGCGGAGGTCAAATTTCCAAGAGGAGCGGGCACGGTGTGTTTGATTGGCATAGGCGGTATTGCCGAATGTATTTATCCTGATGTAGAAGCGTGCGAAAAAACAGCGAAGAAAAATAAAGCAATTTGCGCTCTTAACTCTTCAGAGCGGAGCCTCTTAGCGCCTGTTCAATATAATCAGAATTATTCCTATTAGTGTAAATCAGCCCTTTACTCGCAACAGTTAATGCAAAATGCCTTTTTTTATTGTATATAAATGATGTTACATGTAAAAGGTGACCCTACTATATTTTACGAAAGATTGAGACCGTGAGAAGCTTTTCGTCAGCAACAAGCAGATATAAAATATTAATGACTGTGTTCGTGCTGTTTATCCTGACAGCGTGCGCAGGGGTTAAAAGTGATATCCCACCTGTTCCACAAACAACAACAGCCAATTTCCTAACGGGGTATGGTTTAACTATACCAGATTACCGCATACAAGTCGGCGATGTTTTGCAAATACGCATGCTTTTAAACCCTGAGCTTGAAGAAGAAGTGATCGTGCGTCCCGATGGGATGATATCGACGGCGCTGGGTCAAAACATCCCAGCTTTAGATGCAACGCCTGAAAATCTTGTTCCCGACAAACTGCTTCGACGTACGACCCTTCGCAATGG
>JBBKXA010000148.1:0-4369 GCA_037969235.1 Bdellovibrionales bacterium
GCGTTTGCCTTGCTCATCCCTTCTTTTATATGCGCAACAACCTTGCGACGAAATGATATTGGATATGTCATGCATAAGTATAACATATACGATTGTTAATTGGAATGACTATAGCACCCACCATTGCCCAATTCACCGCCAACGCGATTAAGAACGTGGTTGAAAATATCGCGATGATGGGTTGGTATGTTATACCTTCTTGTTTTAGCGTAGTGATGTCGAAATATTCCACCAGATCATCGTAACCGCCTATGCGCTTACCCTCGATAAAAGTCTGGGGCGTGGTTTTTACATTATGCTCGTTTTTAAAAGCATCCGTTTCCTCGCGCGAGGTGAGATGATGGTCTTCGACCTTGAAACCTTGCCGCTCCAGCAAATCCTTCGATTTTATACCATACGGGCAAATATGCTCATCGGTTACCATACGGTAAAGTGCTGCTTGTTTAGTCATTGTCATTTCCCTTGGTCATTTCACAGAGATATAGCCACCTACTATAATCATTTTAAATCTGGCTTACTGACAACGCATCAACATATGCAAAGTTCCTTGAAAATAATTAAAGTTTGGGGGTTTTGTGGTTGCTGTTGGTGAATTTATCTTTGAGAAACACACAGAAAAATTTTAGCATACTAATAATGAAAATGGAGCGGGCGACCGGGATCGAACCGGCATATACAGCTTGGAAGGCTGTCGTTCTACCATTGAACTACGCCCGCATGGGCAAAAAAATGATTTGCCCTTAATATGAGATATTTATTATCAGGTGTTTGCGTCAATATCAAGAAACTTAAAACCGCTCTGGGTAAAATAATCAATTAAGGTGCATACTTCGTCGTGAATTTCGGCTTGGTCATGAAGCAAAAACACGTGATTATAGAGCGATTGTTGCAGGCTTAAGTCTTTATCAATTTTAGATTTAAGATCGTCTAATGATTTATATTGATGCTGTCCTTTGTGACGTGCGGTCAACATCCAATCCCCGCTGGTATAGGTGAAGAGACAATCTGCCGCATCATCAGGATAGCCTTCGGGCATATTTTCAAATGGTTGGCTAAAGCCTTTGGTTTTTAGGTAAATTTGAATTTTTTCAATAGCCGCATTGCTGGTAAACGCTCCCTCGCCTTTCGCAAAATTACGCTCTACGCGTACGCCATCGCCGCGATCAATATAGGGGAAGCGATAATATAAATGTGTGCGCCTCACTCCTGCCTGCTTATAAGCCATGTTAATCAACACTTCGCATTGTTCGAAATCAGCTTGCCATTGGTCAAAACTCATCTCTCCTGCGGGGATATGCGCGAAGCTGTGATTGCCGATGACTATGCCATTTCGGATAGCGTTAGCAATCGCACTGGAGAATTGCTGCATATGATCACCGCGCACAAATAAGAGTGCGGGGATATTGCGCGTGTTCAAAAATTTTACTAAATCGCCCGTACGAGCAGAGGGACTGTCGTCAATGGTAAGGTAGGCGCTACGCATAGATTAAACCATTAAGCGCGGGATAGGGATTCTTTAAAGCAAAAATCGGCGTTGATTCAAGATCATGACGCACTGCGCTCGCGATGACAGGAAGAAAGGCGCGATTAAAAGTTTTTTTATCAAACAAGTTACATTCCGCCAACGCCGTATATATACCACCCGTAATATAAAGACCATTATAAGCATTGCCCGTCACAACCACTTGCGCGGCGAAAAGACCAAAGAATTCATGGAAAAGTCGAAGCGCCGCTTTTGTACGCACGGTATTAGCTTGAGCTAAAATTTCTTTTGGCTCAAGTACCATTTCATCATTATCATTTTCTGGCAGCGCGTTATAGATGTTACAAATTCCAGCGCCACTGACCAAATTTTCAAATACCACGGCATTATTTTGTTCATCGAAGCTTAGCTGATTTTTGATCTTGTCTATTACTTTATATTGTTCAAGGGTTGTAGCGCTCGCGACTATGTGCCCACCATGTGTTTTTTGGACAAACTGACCGTGCGGTGTTTCATGCAAATATCCTAGCCCCAATCCTGTACCCGCACCAATCAAGCATTTTGCAGTCCCTTGCAGGCTTTTGTTATTCGTAACCCTTATGGCTTCTACATCATTGTCATCAAGATGAGATAACGATAAGGTGGCAGCTTCAAAGTCATTAATAATCATATCAACTGTCCAACCATTCGCCTTCAGGTCTGCTGGATCGATTATCCATGTATTGTTGTTTACAAATTCCCAAGAAGCGCCGGATTGATAACCTGCCGTAGCGATACGAAGCGTGCCGTATTTATGTTCTTTATGTTGCGCACAATAATATTTCAACGCTTCTTTTAAATCGGAAAAATCGCTGGCTAAGTATTTTTCTATGTAGCATGGTTTGTTATCATGCAATTTTGCAATACGGACAAATGTACCGCCGATATCAACGAGAAGTGTTCGCTCATCGCCCATGCGTTATATGCCTTTTTGTAAAATATCGGCGTCTATTAAAATATCTTTGAACATGGCAATATATTTTTTATCCAAATGAGAACCACCCATTTCATCCTCCATAATACTCATGGCCTTGGCGGCTTCCATTTCGGGTTTGTAAACGCGCCTATCAGTGAGTGCGCTATAGACATCTACAACTGCGGCCATGCGCGCTAATTCATTCAGGTGTTTTCCCGCGAGATTATGCGGATAGCCCGTTCCATCGAGTTTTTCGTGATGCTGTTCAGCGATAATGAAAATGGCTTTTGGTATATTTTCCTGCAACTTAAGATATTTAATAGTTTCTGGCACATGACTTTTCATGATCTCGAACTCTGCTTCGGTCAATCGTCCTGGCTTGTTGAGCACCTCATGTGGGATCATCATTTTGCCAACGTCATGCATCAGTCCGCCGCTAGCGAGCAAAAGCTGTTCGTCATTTTTAAAGCCAGCAGCATGGCCCAAAAGCGAAAGCAACGTTGCCACCCGCATTGAATGTGCGTAAGTGTAATCGTCATAATCACGCACCCCATTCAAAATACATTTAAAATCATTATTTTCCACCGCATCAACAAGCGGCGCGCAAGAATCTTTCACGCTTTGAAACGCGATCGTCTCCCCCGACGCAATGACGCTATTGAGGCTTTCAAATATTTTTGCGCTATTTTGCAACGCAATACGCGGCGTTTCATTTAAACCTTCCCATTCTTTTTTTGCATTGGCCTTAAGGTGTTTGGATATAATCTCCAAGAGCGCTTTACCCTTATAAGGCTTAGCCAGAAAATCACTAGAGCCCGCTTCTTTTCCCGCTGCAATTAACATGTAATTATCTGGCTTATCCAAAAGCTGGATTACGGGTATGTCCACTAAAGCGCGTTCCTGACGCAGTGATTTAATGAAATTGATTGTACCACTTGGCTCTACTCGCAAACCCGCGAGGATAAGAGATGCTGGCTGATTGATTAGGCTTTGCCGCTTTAAAGCTCTAATTGCTTCTCGTCCATTTTCAAAATCCAAGACGTTATAAAATATATCCAATACCGCCTTTGCTTCCTTGCGGTGGGTCGCGTTGGCATCGACGATGGCTATGGTTTGTTTTTGGACGATCATATAAGTGGCGCTTAAGCTTTTTGATTTTAAAAATTTGCTTAAATCAGAGTATAGATGAATGCGTATCGGCGCAATATTATGTGTGGGTTATTATGAGGGGCCAGGATGTTGTGTATCGTTCTCGTCGTATGGCGGATTTGGCCAAACTATGCCAGCCGCAGGGCCTCTATGAGCATCGCAACGATCCGCGCTGGCTTGCAAGATTTGCACTGAAGCTACGCGTTGCTCATTTACCACTTGCAGCGTTTCACGCAATTTTTTGGCTTGCGACAATAATTCATCTTGCATACTATGCGTTAAAGCAACAGGCGTACGTTTAGCCGCGCGGTCGCCAAATATACCGACAAACAATGACCCTTGGCTATTCATCGTATTTGCGGCATTGCGCGTCACATCTGCGGCACGCTCTTGCGAGCTATAGCGAAAAGTGGGGTAGCGATCTACAACTTTTGTTTGAAACTTGTCTGGGCTTTTACTTAAAAATGCTTGGCTTGCATCCGCGCCATATAGCCCTGCGACTATACCGATCAAGAGAGATAAATTGTAACCATTACCTTCATTTTCAGCAAATATGATACCGACATTCATGAAAATACTATTTAAAATTAAGCTGCTTGCTTGAGAAAAATCATCAGAAGTGAATGATTGTGAATAAAATAACCCTTCATCGCTTTCCAAAAAATGCTTTTGAGTTTCGCTTGAAATCTCATCTAAACCAGACTTAATCGAATATTTGATATTTAATTTAGGGGCTGTACCAGTTAACTAGCCCATATGCTGTTTAACCCACTGTCTTATTT
>JBBKXA010000149.1:0-5984 GCA_037969235.1 Bdellovibrionales bacterium
GTCATGATTTCTTCAGTAATTGAAGTAATCTTGATATCCATTTGAAGCGATGTAATACCATTTTGTGTTCCTGCAACTTTGAAATCCATATCACCAAGATGATCTTCATCACCCAAAATGTCAGATAAAACCGCAAACTTGTCGCCTTCTTTGATCAAACCCATCGCGATACCTGCAACTGGCGCTTTCAAAGGCACACCCGCATCCATCAACGCAAGCGATGCACCACAAACAGACGCCATTGAAGACGATCCGTTACTTTCAGTAATCTCAGAAACAACACGCATCGTGTAAGGAAAATCTTCCGCAGATGGCAAAAGCGGGTTAATCGCACGCCACGCCAATTTACCATGGCCAATTTCACGACGACCCGGAGGGCCCATACGACCCGCCTCGCCAACTGAATATGGAGGGAAGTTGTAATGCAACATAAAGCGCTCACGTGTCTCACCTTCAAGGCGATCCATGATCTGCTCATCCTGACCAGTTCCCAAAGTCGTCACAACCAACGCCTGTGTTTCGCCGCGTGTAAACAAGGCTGATCCATGCGTGCGTGGCAAAATACCAACTTCCGATATAATCGGACGTACAGTCTTCGTATCACGCGCATCAATACGCTTGCCAGTCTTTAAGATAGACCCACGAACCACATCCGCTTCGAGCGATTTAAACTTCGCCGTGATAATTTTATCATCAATGCCTTTATCCGCATCCGTAAACGCTTCAATCGCTTTGGCGCGAACAACACCAACCGCATCTTGACGCTCTAACTTATCGGTAATGCCGTACGCTTTTTCAACATCTTTAGCAAATTTAGCCTTAATATCTTTTTCAAGCTTAACAATATCCTTCGGCGTTTCCGCAATGTCCCACATATCTTTTGCGGCCATTTCAGCAAATTCGATAATGCCATCAATCACGCTTTGATACGCTTCATGACCCGCACGAACCGCGCCCAGCATAATATCTTCTGGCAATTCTTGCGCTTCGGATTCAACCATCAATACGCCTTCTTGCGTACCCGCAACAACCAAATCAAGATCCATATCACCAACATCTTGCATCGGTGGGTTTACGATATATTCGCCGTCTTTATAAGACACGCGCGCACCCGCAATCGGGCCCATAAATGGAATACCAGAAATCGTCAACGCGGCTGAACACCCGATCATCGCGATCATGTCTGGATCATTTTCCAAATCATGTGAAATCACCGTCGCCACAACCTGCACTTCGTTCAAGAACCCTTTGGGGAATAGGGGGCGAATAGGGCGATCAATAAGACGCGACGTTAGCGTTTCTTTCTCACTCGGACGCGCTTCACGTTTGAAGAAGCCACCTGGGATTTTACCCGCAGAATATGTTTTTTCCTGATAATGCACAGAAAGCGGGAAGAAATCTTGACCCGGCTTAACTGTTTTAGAACCCGTAACAGCACATAAAACAGACGTTTCACCCACAGTCGCAATTACGCAACCATCGGCCTGACGCGCGATTTTACCTGTTTCGAGAGTAAGTGTCTTGTCCCCATACGGGATTTCTTTACGATAGACTTTAAACATTTAATTTACCTTTCATAGTAAGTTTATAAAAGAGCCGCAAACCCATCTCGGGCGTTGTCTTGCTCATGTTTTTTAAAAATAGGGGGAGATTCGGTGGACTGTAAAAAGCACAATTATATGATTTTAACGGTCAACCGGAACCATTCCCTCTTTTAATTAAGGGAACAATGGCATTATTTCATTTGAAAGTCAAAGGGTTCAACATCATGATTGATATTGGTAATGGCCTTACTGCCCAGGCCCACCAGCAAAAGCATCATCTTCAGGCGCTTCCCATGTAGGCGCTTGCGCATTTCTTAGCGCGTGCTTAGCGGCGATGACCTGTTGAAAGATTTTACTTAGATCAGCCTGTCTAGAAATAGTTCTCATCGTGGATTCTGAAATATCTGCTTGCGTTTCTGGATCTTCTATAAGTGCTGTAACGCTAGTAAAAACAAGAAGATGACCTGAAACCTTAAAATTTAAATTAAGAAATGCTTCTGACACACGATTTTTATCTACACGTGGATCGCATAAGAATGTTTTAAAAATCTCGGTATAGGCTGAGTAAGTTTGATCTCCGCTAGATACAAGAACCGTGGACATCTTCCCAGTATAGTCATTAATTTGCTCTTCCAATGATAATTCTTGTGTCATGTCTTTATTCCTTTATAAATAAAATTAAAATTGAATATAACGACAAGCAAATTGGAAAGTCAACGCAAATATGAAAAATTATCTCGTCCTCCTCCGCCACGGTCAATCTGAATGGAATTTGCAAAATCGGTTTACGGGTTTTAAAGATGTCGACCTCACCGAACTCGGAATAAAAGAAGCCACCGAAGCCGGTGAAAAACTCGCCAAAGCCAACATCGAATTCGATCAAGTCTTCACCAGCACCCTAAAACGCGCCAACAAAACCACACGCCTCGCGTTGGAAAGCGCAGGGCAGGGCGACCTAATCGATACCATGATCGCGCATGATGATTTGCGTGAGCGCGATTACGGCGACCTCACAGGATTGGACAAAGACGAAACCCGCGAAAAATACGGCGACGAACAAGTCCATATCTGGCGCAGATCATACGACACATCCCCCCCAGGCGGAGAATGCCTGCAAGACGTCGTAGAAAACCGCGTCCGTCCCTATTACGAAGCCAACATAAAATCATTGGTCATGGAGCAGGGCAAAAACATCCTCATCGGCGCTCATGGAAATTCCTTGCGCGCCATGCTCATCATCCTCGGCGTAGAAACCCGAGACTCCATCAACGACGCCGAATTTCCAACAGGGCAACCTTTGGTATTTGAAATCGAAGATGGTGAGATTACGAAGCGCTACTTCCTATAAAAAAAGCCACCCAAAGGCGGCTTTCTTATTTCGAACATTACGTACGAATTTTTATTCTGGTAAATATGTTTCAGGAGCAAATTGACGCAAATTTTCTTCAACAAACCATCGTGCTTCCTGTTGATGCGGCGTCTCTAATTCCAATATTTCATCCGCCAAGGTAAAATTATCAAGGCAGCCTTTAGTCAATTCCGCGCGCGACGTTTCAATTTCACCAATAGAATAGAGGAAAATTTCAGAAAGGCATACCCGTATTTGGTTTTGTGCTTCACTGCTACTTTGCAGGCTAGGGTTACCATAGGTAAGATTAATTTCCGTCTCATAATTATTCGCTAAATCTTGCACAGCATTAAGAAAACCACGCTCACAATTGTCTACTGCCGCAATGTCATTGGGGTGAGGATTCGCGACTGGGCAGAAAGAAACGAAGACTTCTTTTAAGTTTTGCGCAAATTCCGACAACTCAGGCTCAGGCGTTGGCTCTGGCTCAGGAGTTGGTTCTGGCTCAGGAGTTGGCTCTGGCGCAGGAGTTGGCTCTTGATCGACAACTTGAAATGGATTGCTACTCTCACCGCAACCAGTTAATAAAGCCGTTGTAATTATTGTAGGTAAAACCGTGTTTTTAAAATCTAACATTATGTACTCCTTCTATTTGCGTGAACCTATAGTCGCGGGAGGGTGTTGTCAATAATATTTGCAATAAAAAAGCCACTCTGGGGTGGCTTGTGATATTTTAGACTAAATTACAATGGTTTACAAAGGTGTGTCCCTCAGTTTTTCAGGTGTTTCAACTTCGCCCCTAAGTGTTGCTGTACTTTTAGATTCAAAATATCCTTCAGCATTCATCCACTCATAGCCCTTCATCCCCCCATAGTAAAGAACACCAATAATGAGAATGATTTTGATTAATTTCATCATGGGGTGGATATCTTTCTGTAGCTGTAGAATCAAAAAAAGCGAAGCAATTTATCAAACTCATGATACATCGCTTCGCTTTAAAATTTCAAATACTATTCTACGTTGCCGTCAGTTGCATCTTCGATATTATCTCCCATGCGCTCCAACGGTGTACGATCTTCCAATTCACGCGCGGCATCATCAACACCTTCGTCCAAATTGCTAATCGCATCACCGACTTTATCAAAACCACTGCGTTGATCAGGGGCATTTAATGCCGCAAAAGCAAAAAATCCTAAGGCCGCTATAACAGCCACAGTCAAAATAATAACAACATTCTTATTCATGATTTTATTCCTCATTATAGTTCATTTGTAACTCACCAATGCTTATCTGAAAACAAAAGTTCCAATAAAAATACTGATGAATTATTTGAAAAAATTGAATTAACGACGCAATTCTAAGCGCTTAATCAAATCTAAATAACGCGCTTCGTCTTTACGCTTAAGGTAATCAAGCAATTTACGTCGCTTCGCAACCATGGCCAACAATCCGTGACGGCTGTGGAAATCTTTTTTGTGCTCTTGCATATGAATGGATAATTCATTGATGCGCGTGGTCAAAATCGCCACTTGCACTTCTGGTGAACCAGTATCGCCCTTTTTGGTGGCGTATTCTTTAATAGTTTCGACTTTTTTAGCCGCAATATTTTCGCTGATAGACATGTTTTACTTCCTTCGAATATCAAATGTTAAAAACACGGATGGGTTTTATATTCGGGCCTTGCCGCTCGACCAATGCCACTGCTTGTCCTTGGAACATCGCAATCGCGGTTTGATCACTTTCCAACCCTAACGCTTTGATGCGTTCAAAATCGGGCTTGGCAACAAAGGACACCACCTGTCCGTTACGAAGCTTTGAAAGTTCCCCCTCCTTGAGCGCTAAAGCCGGGATATCGTCCAGCACAGTCTCCAGAGGCAGTAAAGCATCGTCCAGTGAACCTTCACCAGAAGCGGCACTATTGACTATTTCTTCAAGTTTTTCAAGACAAATCGCATTTTTATCTGTAAATCCGCCAACCGCAGTACGCCGTAGCGCAGAAACATAGCCGAAAGTGCCAAGCGCAATACCCATATCCCGCGCCAAAGACCGTACATAAGTACCCTTACCACAGGTCATTCGAAAGGTTGCAGTGTGTTCATCAGAATCAAGCAAGGTAAGCATTTCCACAAACACCACTCGTGATTTTAACGCAACATCCTGCCCATCACGCGCCAGATCATACGCCCGCTGCCCATCAATTTTAATCGCAGAAAATTTCGGCGGCACTTGCTCGATCTCACCCACATAATGTGGCAAGATCGCGTCAATATCTGCGCGGGCAGGGCGGTGATCAGAACGCGCAATCATTTCGCCCTCGCGATCATCAGTAGAGCGCTGCTCTCCCCAGCTCACGGTAAACTCATATGTTTTGAAAGCATCCTGCGCAAAGGGAATAGTCTTCGTAGCCTCACCCAGCGCAATCGGTAAAATTCCTGTAGCCAGCGGATCGAGCGTCCCCGCATGCCCCGCTTTCTGCGCATTCAAAATCCGTCGCACCTTGGCCATAGCTTGAGTAGAAGTCATATCGATGGGCTTATCAAGATTCACCCACCCATTAATCTTATCGCCTTTTTTACGCCGTGCCATGTTTAATCCTCAGGAATATGAACAGAGCGCAGCAACTCGTCGATGCGCTGCGCTTCGTCAAAACTTTCATCGCGCACGAAACGCACCTTGGGCGTGAATTTCATGTTGAGCTGGCGGCTAATGTCTTTTTGAAACACATGTGTTTCCTTGTTCAGCGCGGGAAGAATGTCATCCATATCTTCTCCACCCAACGACATCACATACGCTTTGGCTTGCTTAAGATCAGGCGTAACCCGAACCTCACCCACAGTAATGCGCCCGCCATTGAGCAAAGCATTATTCTTAAAATGTCCCCGCGCCATCGTCTCGGCAATAATATGCCGCAACTGCTCCGCCACACGAAGCTGACGTTGCGATGGACCTTTATGTTCTGGGTTTTGATGTTTCATGTTATTCTCGTTTTGTTTTAGCTTAGATACCGCGATCAAGTCGCGGTATGACGAAAATCCTATTATCACGTCATCCCGTGGCTTGACCACGGGATCTTGCTAGTTATTAATATCCTC
>JBBKXA010000150.1:0-3061 GCA_037969235.1 Bdellovibrionales bacterium
GAACTAGAAGAGCTAGCTGACGTGCTTGGATTAGAAAAAGGTGTCATAGAACAAAGACGAGATAATCTGCATGAGTTCAATCCCATGCTGGGGCATAGAGGTTGCAGACTTGGAGTGACCTATCCTGAAATTTATAGAATGCAAGTTCAGGCCATTATCGAAGCCGCATTAGAGGTTCAAGCGAGTGGGGGAGATGTCATTCCTGAAATAATGATTTTTCAAAACAATAAGTTTCGTAGTTTTCTCAAAGGTGGAACAGAAATGACCAAAGGGCTAGGGCTCATACAAGACACTATTTTTGATACTCATTTCATACAACGCGCACGGATTTCCCGTCTTGTGAACGCAATATCAACCAATCCCGCTTTGCTCGGCCTTGGTATAGGAGAAAATACCGGGCTATTGATTAAAGACGAAACCACGGCCAAAGTTATCGGCACCGGAACAGTTATTGTGATGGATGGAAGCGCTATCAAGATTAACCATATTGGTTATGCCAAGAATGGAGAGCCATTCGGCCTTACCAATATGATCTATTCAGTACTCACACCGGGAATGGTATATGATCTGAAACGTCGAACAGTGATCGATCCTGGACCGATAGCACCTCCCAAGAGCATCGTTAAAGAACGGAAGAAGCGGGCTCAAAAGCCGTCTAGCTAGCTGATTTCAAAATCATTCCGTTTGTGAAAAAAGTTCTGCAAAGACACGTGAAACATATGGTCCTGAGAGGTGGTCCTGTTTTGCTGGACAGGGTGGCGGCTATTTTAAGGTGGAATCCTGTTTCAAGTATTATGCCGCGCCAATGCGTAATTTTACTCCGCCCTTGACATCATGGGCAGTAATATTTGGCATAGTTTTTAATTTTTCTCTGCAATTTTCTTTATATCTTTCCATCCAATGACAGCTATTTTATCACGCCCCTGCCCTTGTGTACCGGCATAAATCAAAGCGGAATGATCTGCGCTGTCACCCGCAAAGTTCATAAATCGTCCAAGACTTTTAAAATAATCTTTTGTTACTGTCTGGCCTGATTTTATTTCAATAGGAAAAAGCTTCTCCCCTTGTTCAAGCAATATATCAATCTCATTGCCGGTTTTATCGCGCCAGAAATAAAGATTTGAACGCTTGCCTTGATTATAACGGTATTTCAGCAATTCAGAAACAACCCAGGTTTCAAACAAAGCACCGCGCATAGAATGAGTTCCGAGCTGTCCTGCATCCTCGATGCCGAGCAATCTAGTGGCAAGACCAACGTCATAAAAATATAACTTCGGGGCTTTAATAAGCCGCTTGTTAAAATTCTTGTGATGCGGCTGCAATAAATGAACGATATAACTAGCCTCAAGAACGGATATCCATGCCTTGGCTGTACTATGTGTAATACCGCAATCATTCGCCAAAGAAGATAAGTTCAAAAGCTGACCCGTCCTTGCAGCACACATACTTAAAAAACGCTGAAAATTACTCAAATCACGAACATTAATCAGCTGTCTAACATCGCGCTCTACATAGGTATCAATATAATTGTTAAACCAGGTTTCAGGGCTATAATTGTGATCGTAAATTGGAGGATATAATCCTTTGAAAAGAAGTTCTTCAACCGTTTTTGGTTCCCTGCCCTCTTCCTGCAATTCAGAGTAAGAAAAAGGCAATAGAGATATTTTAGCAACGCGACCGGCGAGGCTCTGGGTAATGCCGGACATTAATCCGAATTGCTGTGAGCCAGTCAAAATGTATTGGCCGCTTTTCTTATTCTTATCGATAAATCCTTGCAAATACGAGAATAAATCAGGCGCTCTTTGTACCTCATCAAAAATAGCACCACCTTTATACTGATTAAGAAATCCGCGTGGATCGTCTATCGCAAAATTCCGTGTGTCAATGTCTTCAAGGCTAACATAAGGTTTATCTGGAAAGACCTTTTTTGTAATCTCGGTTTTTCCTGATTGACGCGGCCCTGTAACAACCAGAGCCGGAAACTTTGTTGCCAATTCTTTAAGCGTTTTTTGGGCGGTTCTTGGTATAAATTCCATACTCAAACGTATCATAAATTGGACAAATTGCAAATTAAATTATCAATTTGGACAATTTGCCTTTTTAGATTTTAAGCTTAAAGCAATAACCGATGTGATCTAACAAACGGTACATAAAACACTATATCTTGTGTCCGAACGCAGCTGATTGGCATCACCATCGACCAGTTTAAATGTCCCTTGAACGCGAGAAGCAAATTCAACCGCGTGATGGGCTTTCAAAGCAGGATAATCTATAGGTCCGGGTGCATTTACAGAAGATACGTGAATGGCAGATGGAAGTTCAAGCTGGGAATTGTGAAGCGTAAAAAAGACGGCGAGCAACACAAAAAGAAAACCCGCTACAATGTTGGGTTTTTCTATAGCTCGTGCCGCATATCTGCTGTTTGTCCACGGCCTCTGCCGATCACAGCCTGCAACAACCGCCCATCTTCTGGCTCATTATTGAGCCTGTAGACCTTGTTACATGTAAATTTGTTTTCCGCTCTGGGGAAGTTCTCAAGATAATCTGGAAGCAAACGCGATAATGTTTCTTGCTGCTCTTCACTTAATTCACGGCTCGTGACTTCAAAGTGGCCATCCTCCGTTCTCCGCCAGGGACTTTGTGCCGCAGCGGCCAAGGTTACTTCAGCACCTGCCCAAGCCGTTGGCAACAATTGCTCATAAACGCCCCCCTCAGTTGCAGCAAGAATAACCTCCCGTGAATCGGGCGCTTTTACGGTGAACACCTTTTTTCGAGGAGCAAAAACGTCAACACTGTAATCATCGCTTTCTTCAATACCGGGAACAGTATCTTTGATTCTTTGCCACTGTTCCGGCGTAACATCGTCCTCTTTCAGAACGATCTGGTTTTCATGCCAGGAAATCCTTGCAAACCTCCACGGCAAAGCCGCAACATCTTCGGGAATCTGCGGTGTTTGCGTTTCTGCTGCCATTTTATCGGCAATCTTGTTTCTTAGTTCGTTGAAAACCTCATATTTCATGTTCGGTTTATCGGCAGGTCCATTTGAAGAATAAATCTGAAA
>JBBKXA010000151.1:0-9642 GCA_037969235.1 Bdellovibrionales bacterium
GCGCTATCCCGATTGCCTTCTTTTCTATCGCATGGGCGATTTTTATGAGATGTTCTTCGAAGATGCCGTAACCGCCGCCCAAAACCTCGATATTACCCTCACCAAACGCGGCAAATCCGATGGCACCGACATCCCGATGTGCGGCGTCCCGTTTCATTCCTATGAGCCATATCTGGAAAAGCTCATCCGCAATGGCTATAAAGTCGGCATCTGCGAACAAACAGAAACCCCAGATCAAGCCAAAGCGCGCGCAAAAGCCGAAGGCCGCCCCACATCAAAATCCCTCGTCAACCGTGATGTGGTGCGCGTGGTCACACAAGGCACACTGACCGAGGACTCGCTCCTCGATGCCCGCGAAAATAATTATTTAAGCGCTCTAGTCGAAATAGGCGGACAGTACGGCATTGCATGGGCGGAGCTTTCCACCGGCTCATTCATGGTGCAACCTGTGCTTCACGACAATGTCCAAGCCGCGTTAGAGCGTATAAATCCGCGCGAAATCCTCCTCCCCGATACGCTTACCAATCTGATCGCACATGACCCACGCATGACCCGCCAAGCCTCATCATTATTCGACAGCGAAAATGCCCGCAAAAAACTCCAAAATCTTTTCGGTGTTAACACATTGGAGGGCTTGGGCGCATTTTCTCGCGCTGAAATTTCTGCCGCTGGCGCGTTAATTGATTACATTGAACGCACCCAAATCGGCAAAATCCCCTATCTCGAAAAACCACGCCAGCTCAGCAATACAGCCGCGATGGAAATTGACGCCGCCACACGCCGTAATCTCGAAATCACACGCACACAAAATGGCGAGCGCAAAGGCAGCCTCCTCGCCACAATCGACCGCACCATCACGGGCGCTGGCGCACGCTTGCTTCATGCCTGCCTCTCAGCACCGCTCACCGATATGAATGAGATTGAACGCCGCCTAAACCGCGTTGAATATTTTACCGCGCAAGCCTCATTGCGCGCGCAAATACGTGAATACCTCTCCGCAATGCCGGACATGGAGCGCGCTTTATCGCGCATATCCGTAGATCGCGGCGGGCCACGTGATCTAGCTGCAATCCGTGATGGCTTAACGCAAATCGAAATCATAAGAAGCGCATTACAAATGCACGATGGCGCAAGCGCGGTTTTATCCGACACACTCAATGCCATCAAAGACGAACGCCCCATCGCCGACCTCCAAGATAAACTCACCTCCGCGCTTGACGATTCCCCGCCTATGCTTGCCCGTGATGGTGGTTTCATCAAAAAAGGCTATTACAAAAAACTCGATGAGCTCAAAACACTCAAAGAAGAAAGCCGCCGCCTCATTGCCGCACTCCAAAACAAGTACCAAAAAGACACAAAAATCGACGCTCTAAAAATTAAATTCAACAACGTCCTCGGCTATTTCATCGAAGTTACCGCCAAACACGGCGACAATATGATGACACGCGCAAACACCAAAGACGCGCCTTATATTCATCGCCAAACCTTGGCCAACGCCGTGCGCTTCACCACCACCGAACTCGCGGAATTAGAACGCGACATATCCTCCGCGGGTGAAAAAACCCTTGCAATTGAATTAGAGATTTTCGAAGAATTGACCCAAAACTGCACCACCCTATCCAGCGAAATAGGCGCCCGCGCCCGCGCCATTGCCGCACTCGATATGTCCACCGCTCTCGCCCAACTCGCGATAGATCAAAACTACACCCGCCCTAAACTCGATAATTCACTTGCCTTTGATATCCACCAAGGCCGCCACCCTGTCGTCGAGGCCGCACTCACCAAATCACACGAAAGCTTCGTGCCCAATGATTGCGCGCTGCAACCCGCGGATCATCTCTGGCTGCTCACAGGGCCGAACATGGCGGGTAAATCTACATATTTGCGTCAAAATGCACTCATTGCAATTCTCGCACAAACAGGATCATTCATCCCCGCCGCATCGGCGCATATTGGCATCATTGACCGTGTCTTTTCCCGTGTCGGCGCAAGCGATGATCTGGCACGCGGACGCTCTACCTTCATGGTCGAAATGGTGGAGACCGCAACTATCCTCAACCAAGCCACCCAAAAATCCCTAGTCATACTCGATGAGATAGGGCGCGGGACAGCCACATTTGACGGCCTGTCTATCGCATGGGGGTGCCTCGAACACCTCCACGACGTCAATAAATGCCGCGCTCTGTTCGCCACCCATTACCACGAATTGACCGCACTAACATCACGCCTAGACGCATTATCGTGTCATTCTATGCAAGTCAAAGAATGGAAAGGCGACATCGTATTCTTGCATGCCGTAATCAATGGCGCCGCAGATCAATCCTACGGCATTCATGTTGCAAAACTGGCAGGGCTGCCCGATGCGGTCATCGCGCGCGCAAAAACCATCCTCGCCAAATTACAAACTGGCGAACAATCGGGAAACCTCGCCAAACTCACCGATGATCTACCGCTATTTAACACCCTCAAAAATGAACCGCCGCAAACCGTATCATCGCCATTGCAAGATATATTATCCACGCTCAATCCAGACACATTATCACCGCGCGAAGCGTTGGAAAAACTCTATGAATTAAAAGCATTAAGTGCGGAAACAGAACTCTCATAAAGCGGACGCAATGCGCCGACATGCTCCGATAACGCATCAAAATGCACCGCGCCATCAACAACATCTTTTGATAAACGCTCCAAAGCCGCGGCTCTATTCTTTAATATAACCAATCCTAAATTGCCACTTGATGAAGCAAAAGGATGCGCCGCATTAAAAATTTTCTGCGCGTCGCCCTCTGCAAAACCCTCGTCAATAGCCAATAAATAAAGCGGTGTGCTATCGATATAAACCCGTTTAATATCGTCGTAACTATCGCCCATAAAATCTATAAGCTCGTTTAAAAAATCAGGATCAATTAATTCACTCATAGCGTGCTCCTTATATAATATATTTTACACTAAATCTTGCGTTCGCGCACCGTTTTGCTTATAAAAAGCGCCATGAGTGAAATTATAAAAACCGATGCATTAGTGATAGGCGCAGGGCCATGCGGCCTTTTCTGCGCGTTTGAACTAGGATTGCTAGATATTAAGTGCCATTTCATTGATATTCTTGATCGCGCTGGCGGCCAGTGTGCGGAATTATATCCTGAAAAACCCATCTACGACATCCCCGCCTACCCCGAAATTTCTGGCCAAGAGCTTACCGACAGGCTCATGGAGCAAATCGCCCCATTCAAACCCACCTTCCATTTTCAACAAATGGCCGAAAAGCTTGAACAAAACGCCGACGGCGGCTGGCGCTTGACCACCGATATTGGCACAATATTCGATGCCAAAGTCATTATCATTGCCGCAGGTGGCGGCAGCTTCATGCCCAAAAAACCGCCCATCCCAGGCATCGAAGAATACGAGAATACATCCGTATTCTATGCCGTGCGAAAAATGGATCAATTCCGTGATAAAAAAATCGCGATTGTCGGCGGCGGCGATTCCGCATTGGATTGGACACTCAACCTTGCCCCGCTTGCGCAATCTATGACTCTCATTCACCGCCGCGACAATTTTCGCGCCGCCCCCGACAGCGTTGGTAAAATGCGCGGCCTCGTCAGCGAAGGACGCATGAATCTTGAAATCGGACAAGTCAAAGAATTAAAAGGCACCAACGGTAAACTTCAAGCCATTATCATCGACGACAAAGAACACGGCACACGCGAAATCGCATGTGACACGCTCCTGCCCTTCTTTGGTCTAACCATGAAACTCGGCCCTATTGCCAATTTCGGCCTAAATTTGCATGAAAACCTTGTCCCCGTGGACACCGAGAAATTCCAAACCAGCACCGCAGGAATCTTTGCCGTAGGCGATATCAACACCTACCCCGGCAAACTCAAACTCATCCTAAGCGGTTTCCACGAAGCCGCGCTCATGTCACGCGAAGCCTTCCGCATCATCTACCCCGATGCAAAACTAAAATTCGAATACACCACCTCAAGCTCCAGCCTACAAAAAAAGCTCGATGTCGGCGACAAAGAAAAGAAATGCGCTTAATTTAATAAGAACTGTTTCGCCTTAGCCTTAGCCTTCGCTGCCGAACCCATCAAACAACGCGGTAGACAGATAGCGCTCTGCCATACTCGGGATCATCACAACAATGCGCTTTCCCGCATTCGCCGATAATTTGGCCACTTCTTTCGCTGCCGCCAAAGCCGCGCCTGATGAAATACCGCATGGCAAGCCTTCAAGCTTTGCCATCTCTCGCGCCATCTCAAGCGCTGTCGCGCTATCGATTTTCACCACAACATCAATCATATCAGTATTGAGATTTTCAGGAATAAACCCTGCACCGATTCCTTGAATTTTATGAGGCCCTGGCTCTCCGCCAGAAATAACCGCGCTTTCCGCTGGCTCTACGGCATAGGTCTTAAGCTCGGGATTTTTCTGCTTCAAAGCATCGGAAACACCCGTAATCGTACCGCCAGTTCCCACACCAGCGACAAAAATATCGACCTTACCGTCCATATCATTCCAAATTTCCAAAGCCGTTGTATCGCGATGGATTTGCGGGTTTGCAGGATTATCAAATTGCCCGGGCATAAATGCGCCCTTATGCTCACTCATCAAAGCTGTAGCACGATCAATCGCGCCTTTCATCCCTTGTTCCATAGGCGTCAAGTGCAACTCCGCGCCTAAAAGCATAAGCATTTTGCGCCGTTCCACAGACATGCTCTCGGGCATAGTCAAAATTAATTTATACCCTTTTTGCGCACACACAAAAGCCAAGCCAATCCCCGTATTCCCAGATGTTGGCTCAATAATCACGCTCTTGCCGGGCTGAATTTTCCCCGCCGCCTCTGCCGCTTCAATCATAGACAAGGCAATACGATCCTTTACCGAAGATAACGGATTGAAAAAATCCAACTTCGCGTATATATCCGCCTCCAAGCCGTATTTTTCCTTAAATTTCGAAAGACGAACAATCGGCGTATTGCCAATCGTCTCTAACATATTTTCGTAGATACGGCCTCGACCTATTTGTTTGTTTGCTTGAACATCACTCATAAAATTCTCCTTAACGTTTTAAATTTAATCGCCTTCACCTGGCTCGGCACTAAAATGATCTTCCAACTTATTTGGTACATCTTTCATTTCTTCCGCTTCAGCCATTGGCGGACGCGTTTCCGTGATGTTTGGCCACTTCTCCGAATATTCCCGATTTAACTCAATCCATTTTTCCGCCTCTTCATCACTATCGGGCAAGATTGCATCAATCGGGCATTCTGGCTCGCATACACCGCAATCAATGCACTCATCAGGCGAGATCACCAACATGTTCTCCCCCTCATAAAAGCAATCCACAGGACACACTTCCACACAATCGGTATACTTACACTTGATGCACACATCCGTGACTACAAATGTCATCGGCTACTCCCTAACAAAAAAACCACAGCATATAAACTAAGCCGCACGGCGCGGTAAAACAAGAGTGAAAAATCGTATAAAACACCAGCAATGATCTGGAAAGCTTTTAACAAATCGTTATAGTAAGGCGCATGAATAGATTCAAATTCACGGCCCTAACTGCCTTAACGCTCCTATGCTGTGCATGCGCCAGTGATTCTAAGTCTCCAATAGAGCCTGAAAAAAAGATCGTCAAAGACGACCCAACAAATGAAGCGTTAATCGAATCTCTACGACGCACCCTCGAAAAATCCGGAGCACCGCTCGCTACCAGTTATAAATTCGTGCGCATAGACCTCAATAACGATGGCCGCCGCGACGCGCTCATGATGCTTAAAACGCCGTACGGGTATTGGTGTGAAGTCAATGGTTGCACCATGATGATATTCAAAGCCAACGCAAAAGATTTCACACTTATCAACAAAACCGCGCCCATCCGCGAACCTGTATATGTAAGCAATTATCGAACGAATGGCTGGAAAAACTTGATCGTGCGGGTTTCTGGCCGTGCTGACAAAGCAAAAAACGTATCCATGCAATTTGATGGCCGCGCCTACCCCAAAGACCCCTCAAGACTTCGCCCCTTTAGAGGTGACGCAACAGCGGGAAGCATCAGAGTATTATATCAATAAAGGCTATTTTTTATCTTTATCAAAACGCTGTTTTAAAAACGCACTACGAAATGAATACACAGCACGTTTAAGCGACGTATCCTCGGCGATGCGCGCCTCTGAATCTGCGTCATCCTCAAGCTCTAGGGTTACCCTACCGATCAAATCATCAACATCACCATGCTGCAAATGCAATTCTTTCAGCTTAAGCATAGCCTCTTGCTCTTCCGGCCCATATTCCCCGTCAATATAAACCAAATCACGCGCAATCTTAAAAAATACCGCCTGATCCTGCACATCGGATATACCCTTAAACATCTCAATAATATCCTGCGGGTTTTTGGCATCGTCCATCAACACACGGTGCTGCTCGCGACTAAAAGGAACATCTTCAAACGCCTCAGCCATAAAGCGCACTTCTTCCTCGCTCACCACATCATCGACATGCACCATCGCAAACAATGTGCGCCACATGTAGAACTGACTGTTGGTAACAGCATCAGACATTTTACTACCCCAGCTTGACCTTCACCACGCCGCCAACTTTATTCATATCGAGCTGGCCAGCATATTTCGTTTTTAAAATACCCATAACCTTGCCCATATCTTTAATACTGGTCGCATGTGTTTCCGCAATAGCTTCAGCAACAGCGGCCTCCGCTTGCGCATCATCCAATTGCTGCGGCATGAATGTACGAATCACATCAATCTCCGCTTCTTCGCGCTCCGCCAATTCTTCGCGGCCTGCATCACAATACATCGAAGCAGATTCTTGACGCTGTTTGACCATCGATTGCAACATTGCCAAAATTTCCACATCATCAATGCCATCAGAATTGCCCTTTGAACGCGCCGCAATGTCGCGGTCTTTCATCGCAGCAATCATCAAACGTACGGTTGACAGCGCCGTTTGATCTTTATTTTTCAGCGCTTCTTTCATCGCTGCATTAAAATCTTCACGTTTTCCCATGGTTTTTTCCTTTTTTCCGTTGCATTTGGGCGCTCCGTCCATTAGTTATCTTCTTTTAGCGACATCTTTTCAAAAAAGCGAGCTAGAAAGAAATTATATATGCCTGATTTTTCTAAAGTAAAACACCCCCCACATGCGAACGCCGTTATTATACTCTCCGATGGAAGCGTATTTTTTGGTCGAGGCTTTGGTGCACAGACCCCAAAGAACAAAGGCGCAGTCGGCGAAATCTGCTTTAATACGGGCATGACGGGCTACCAAGAAACTTTAACCGACCCCAGCTACGCGGGACAAATCATAAATTTCACCTTCCCGCATATTGGCAATGTCGGCACGAACAACGAAGATATGGAATGCGATAAACCATACGCTCTCGGTTTGATCGTGCGCGAAGACATCACAAACGAATCAAATTGGCGCTCAAACACCCATCTCAATGATTGGCTGATCGAACACAAACTCACAGGCATCAGCGGTATCGACACACGCGCCCTCACCCAACATATTCGCGACAACGGCGCCCCCACAGGCGTATTATGCTTCAGCAAGGACGCCACATTTGACTTCCCCGCGCTTCATAAACAAGCGCAGGAATGGAGCGGCTTAACTGGACGCGATCTCGCCAAAGAAGTATCCTGCAAAGCGCCATATGATTGGGATGAAAAATGCTGGACCCAGCAACACGGCTATACCAAACAATCCGCGCCTAAATTCAAAGTCGTCGCCATTGATTACGGCGCTAAACGTAATATCCTGCGCTGCCTCGCCAATGCAGGATTCGCCGTAACCGTTATGCCCGCCCAAACCAGCGCGGCAGACATTCTCGCCCAAAAGCCTGATGGCGTATTTCTCTCCAACGGCCCAGGCGATCCCGCTGCCACGGGCAAATACGCAAATGGCATGATCCAAGACCTCATCAAAGCCAACATGCCGATATTTGGCATTTGTCTCGGCCATCAACTCCTCGCGCAAGCTTTAGGCGGAAAAACGCGTAAAATGCATCTCGGTCATCGCGGCGCAAACCAGCCTGTTAAAGACCTCACCACAGGCAAAGTTGAAATCACCAGCCAAAATCACGGCTTCGAAGTGATCGCTGACTCCCTCCCCGATGGCATTGAACAAACCCATATCAGCCTGTTTGATGGATCAAATGAAGGCTTGCATGTAATAGGAAAACCCATCTTCTCCGTCCAATACCACCCCGAAGCCTCCCCCGGCCCTACAGACAGCTACTACCTCTTCGAACGCTTCATGGAAAATATCAAACAGTCAAAAGCAAAGGCCGCTTAGATGACCCACGATCTCATCCAAGGCTTATCTGAATTTAAACGCTACCAATACGGCGATGATGCGGCGTTGATGTCTAAATTGGTGGAAGACGGGCAATCGCCCAAATATTTCATAATTTCCTGTATCGATTCGCGCTGTAACCCCAGCACGATTTTCCGCGCTCGCCCGGGCTTATTCTTCGCGCACAAAGCCATGGGCGCAATCGTTCGCCCCTATCACCAAGGCACAGCTCTCGCCGCCGCGCTACAATTTGCGCTGCATTACAATAAAGTCGAAACGATTATCGTCATGGGCCACACCCAATGCGGCGCAGTACAAGCGCTCGCCAACAATCTCGATGATCCCGAAATCGCGAGCTTTATCAACGTGGCTAAACACGCACTCACGAAAGCCAAAACCTGTTGCAGTACACACGAAGAAATCCTCGCCAAAACCGAACAAGAAATCGTTTTGGAAAGTGTAGAAAACCTCAAAGCCTACCCCAGCGTAGCCCAAGCCATTAAAGAAAACCGCGTCACCATAAAACCATGGTTATTCGACATGACCGATGGCAATTTGTTGGAACATTCTGAACACACCAAAACTTTTCAAATCATAACAGTCCAGACACAAGAAAACGACTTACGTAGTAATAAATGAAAGCATTCAAGAGCTAGGCCAGATAAAATAATGAAACAAACTCAGACCAATAATAATATTCATGAAGTTGACTATGACTATCCAGCAAAAATACAACTATTTCATGCAATTGATTTATATAAAAAGGAGCAATACATACCAGCTTTAACTTTGGCAGGCGCTGCCGAAGAATGGCTAAATAAAATATTATCAATAGAAAAACAAGCATTCCCTACTATTAAAAACAATTTAGAAAACCAACACTCTTTAGAAAATATCGAAAAAGTTATAAAAGACGTTAAAGATTTCAAGAATAAATTTAAGCACGGCTTTACCTACCAAGAATTTGAAAAAAAAGGGGTTTTTCAATTTGATGTTTTAGATTTGATAGAAATTACAAAAGGTTATATTGCCGCCTCATTACTAAACTATATGCACTACTATGAAACCTATGATGTTAAGAGAACTTGGCCAGAAAGCTTTTTTGAAATCTGGAAAGAACTTGCAGAAAGCGATAAAGAAAATGCCTAAAAGAACCGACATAAAATCCATCTGCATCATCGGCGCTGGCCCTATCATCATTGGGCAAGCGTGCGAATTTGATTACTCTGGAACGCAGGCCTGTAAAGCGCTTCGTGAGGAAGGCTACCGCATTATCCTCATAAACTCCAATCCCGCAACCATTATGACCGACCCCGA
>JBBKXA010000152.1:0-3213 GCA_037969235.1 Bdellovibrionales bacterium
TCCAAATGTTATTTGGAATGACTATATCATAGCTTTCTTTCATTGCTTGTTTAATTTGAACAGGAGCACTGATTTCCTCTCCAAATTGAAAAAATTTGCCATCTCTAAAATGTGCCATACTGTTTATCCTTTTATTTAAAAACAATTATGCTAAAACTCATACAACGATATGCAAACCACCGTCAATACAATTTTTGTAATTTTTTAAGATAAACATTAAATTTTCTTGATCTGCTGGTCAGTACGATACATATCTTATTCATGCTTACACATATCTCCATCCGCGGGGCGCGGGAACATAATTTGAAAAATGTGAACGTGGATATTCCGCGTGACAAACTCGTGGTAATTACGGGTTTGTCTGGATCAGGAAAATCCTCACTCGCATTTGATACGATTTATGCGGAGGGGCAGCGGCGATATGTGGAGAGCTTGAGCGCCTATGCACGTCAGTTTTTGGAGATGATGCAAAAGCCTGATGTGGATAGTATTGAGGGTCTTTCCCCCGCCATTTCGATTGAGCAAAAAACCACCAGCCGCAATCCGCGCTCCACCGTTGGTACAGTGACGGAGATTTATGATTATATGCGCCTACTGTGGGCGCGGGTTGGTGTGCCCTACTCTCCTGCTACAGGCAAGCCGATCACCAGTCAGAGCGTCAGCGAGATTGTTGATCGCATCGCCGCGATGGGTGAAGGCACGAAGCTCTATATCCTTGCGCCGATTGTGCGCGGACGCAAGGGCGAGTATCGCAAAGAATTTAAGGACTTACAGGCCAAGGGCTTTCAACGCGTAAAAGTCGACAGTGAGCTGTATGATATTACCGAAGTGCCTGAGCTGGATAAAAAGCTCAAACATGATATCGAAGTTGTCGTTGACCGTGTCGTGGTGCGTGATGATATGGGGAATCGCCTGGCGGATTCGGTGGAAACCGCGCTGCGCCTTGCTGATGGATTGGTGATTGCCGAGGATGCGACCAGCGGTAAGCAGGAACTTTTTAGTGAAAAATATGCCTGCCCTGTGTCTGGATTTACAATTGCGGAAATCGAGCCGCGCTTATTTTCTTTTAACTCCCCACATGGAGCGTGTCCGAAATGTGATGGCTTAGGGCAACGCATGTATATGGATGAGGCGTTGGTTGTGCCTGTGGGCTCGAAATCGCTTAAAAAAGGGGCAATTGAGCCGTGGTCGAAGGGCTTTGCGCCATTTTATATGCAGGCTTTGGAGGCCGTGGCCAAGCATTACAGCTTTAGCGACACAACGCCATGGGATGAATTAAGCCGTGAGCATCAGGAAAAAGTGCTGTATGGATCGGGTAAAGAGAAAATTCAAATCGCCTATAACACCAAAAGCAATAATACATGGAATAGTAATAAGCCGTTTGAAGGAGTTATTCCGTCGTTGGAGCGGCGCTTGATTGAGACGGATTCTAATTCAGCGCGGGATGAGCTTTCGAAATATCAAAATTCCGCGCCGTGTGAAGGGTGTAATGGCTATCGTCTTAAGCCTGAAGCGCTTGCTGTGAAAATTGATGGGAAGCATATTAGTGAGATTGGGCAACTGGGGATTGAAGATGCGGATGCGTGGTTTTCGAATGTTGAAAAGACATTGACCATACAACAGGTGCAGATTGCGGAGAAGATCCTTAAGGAGATTAATGAGCGCCTCACGTTTCTGATGAATGTTGGGCTGGATTACCTTAATCTTTCGCGGTCTTCGGGGACGTTATCGGGTGGAGAGTCTCAACGTATTCGCCTTGCGTCGCAAATTGGTTCTGGCTTGACGGGCGTATTGTATGTGCTCGATGAGCCGTCGATTGGTTTGCACCAACGCGACAATCATCGCCTATTGGAAACGCTCACGCGTCTGCGCAATATGGGCAATACGGTGATTGTGGTGGAACATGACGAGGATGCCATACGCGCCGCTGACCATTTGATCGATATTGGCCCTGGTGCAGGGGTTCATGGCGGGGAGATTATCGCGCAAGGCACACCTGATGAAGTGTTCAAATGCAAAGACTCCCTCACCGCGGATTATATGACGGGCAAGCGCGAGATTGCTGTACCTTCGGAGCGCCGCAAGGGCAAGAAGAAGCAATTCATCGAAGTCATTGGCGCGCGTGGGAATAATTTGCAAAACATATCCGCGAAAATCCCGCTTGGTACATTTACGTGTGTGACGGGCGTTTCAGGATCGGGGAAATCGACATTTACGATTGATACGCTGTATCGCGCCGCGTCGAAAATTTTGATGAAATCCAAGGAACAACCGTTGGAGCATGACACAATCAAAGGTTTGGAATTTGTCGATAAAGTCATCGACATCGATCAATCCCCCATCGGGCGCACGCCGCGCTCTAACCCCGCGACCTACACGGGGGCGTTTACTCCGATCCGCGAGTGGTATGCGGGGTTGCCCGAATCCAAAGCGCGTGGCTACGGCCCGGGGCGTTTTTCATTCAACGTCAAAGGTGGGCGCTGCCAAGCGTGCAGCGGTGATGGCGTGATTAAGATCGAAATGCATTTTCTCCCCGATGTTTACGTACAATGCGAGGCGTGCGGCGGATCACGGTATAATCGCGAAACGCTGGAGATCAAATATAAAGATAAATCCATCGCTGATGTTTTGGATATGACCGTCGAAGAAGCCGCCGATTTTTTCAAGGCTGTGCCGAGCATTCGCGATAAGATGGAAACGCTTAAGGATGTTGGCCTGACTTATATTAAGGTCGGGCAGCAAGCGAATACCTTGAGCGGCGGTGAAGCGCAGCGGGTGAAATTATCCAAAGAATTGAGCAAGCGTTCCACGGGCAAGACGTTGTACATTCTCGATGAGCCGACTACGGGGCTGCATTTTGAAGATGTGCGGAAATTGTTGGAGGTGCTTCATAAGCTTGTTGACCAAGGCAATACGGTGGTGGTGATTGAACATAATCTCGATGTCATCAAAACCGCCGATCACGTCATTGATATTGGGCCAGAAGGCGGCCACAAAGGCGGCTACGTCATTGCCAGCGGCACACCAGAAGAAGTGTGCGAAGTGAAACAAAGCTTTACGGCGGAGTATTTGAAGCCGCTTTTGGAGAAAAGGCGCGATAGTGTTGCGGCGGAATAATCAAGCTATAACAAACACTTAAAATAAAAAATTGTTATTATCTTAATTTTTTGTTAGTATTACCATATACACAAACACCGGAGTTACAATGAAAAC
>JBBKXA010000153.1:0-15618 GCA_037969235.1 Bdellovibrionales bacterium
CCAACACCGCCATATATAAATAACGGATTAAACGGAATAGCTGCACTTTCCACAACACGGCGCGCCGCAGCATGCGCCAGGGCATTGGGCTTACCCACAATAAAAGAATCAAAAGTAAAACGCTCGTCCAAAGGAGAAGAAATTTCAGAAATATCGAGCTTTTTATTCTGGTTAGCCTTGGAAGGCACAGCCACTTCTGGCTCGTCATCTATAATCGCATTTTGAACAACCACAATTTGCAAGCGCTTGATCGGCTCACTGGCATTTGTGCTGGCTTCAATGCACATCGCCAAAATACGCTCAGCATAGTGATTTTGAATCCAATCGCGCATAAAACGCGTCGGCACAGAAACTTCCATTGTTCCATGATAAAAAGCTTGTAACGTAAGAGGTTTTAACCAGCTGCGGAAGATCGCTTCACCGAATTCACCACGCATGGCTGCGTGTACTTTTTTCCAAAGCTTCATCACATCAGCCGAAGGCTTGAGTGATGCTTCTTGATATTCGGCGTTGCCTTTTATTAAAGCAACAGATTTCCCGCTAGTATCTGACATTTAAAATATTCTCCCAAAAGTTAAAGTTTCACACAATAATTTACGCAACATCTCACAATCGTTCGACCAAATCTAGGCCATAAAAAAGGCTCTACACAAACGCAAAAAAGCGTACGGCACCTCTTATCATAACGATCTTTTATTTTGAGCAACTGAGCCACTTTGAGAATGACACCCACTGCACGAATGCTTTGTGAGCAACATATTCGAGCGACAACCACCCCTTACCTCATTAAAATAAATTGAGGCTTTTTTTCAGACATTCTTAAATACTTGCTTAAAAAACGAGCTTAAAACGGAATGTCTTTTGATGCAAACTTTAAAATAAAAAACTTTTTTAAAATATTTTCATTTCATTTCTTGTCTGCGTTAAAAGGACACTACACCATAAAAAACGTACAGTGCAATACGAACATAGCCAGAACACGAAAAAAGAAATATAATTATAACACCTTGAATCCAAACAATAAAAAGCCCTTTGAGAAATCACCCAAAGAGCTTATTAACTTGAATAGGGAATAAAATAAAAGCGTAATACCTACGCTTTTTTCAACGCTTTAACACGTGTGGAAAGACGTGAAATTTTACGCGCCGCTGTATTTTTATGGATAAGGCCTTTGGCCACACCACGTTGAATTTCAGGTTGCGCCATTTTGAAAGCACTTTCGGCTTCTTTGGCATCACCTGCGCTCAAAGCCAATTCAATTTTTTTAATAAATGTACGCATACGGCTCACGCGGTTTTTGTTAACAAGTGCGCGCGCATCGTTACGACGAATACGTTTCTTTGATGATATATGATTAGCCATCTTAACCCTTTAAAGTTCAAACATTTCAATTAGACGCTGAGATATACGCGCTTTATCCCCAACTTGTCAAGAAAATGTATCTAATTTTTTGAAATTTTTTACAAGGGACTAACGATAAATTTTAAAAACGCTTCATTTTCAAAATGTTCGATGCTCATTTCCAATTGTTCACCATCGCGTTTGAAAACTCTTTTTTCCATTGTTGGACGCCAACCAAATTGGGGTAATGATTTTTGATAGTATTGAAACACTTCTTCGCCACTCACATGTTCAAGCAACGCATGCACTTCAATGATACGGCCATCCGCCTTATCAAAGCTCATCGTTTCCGATGGTATTTCCTGCAAACCTGCCATCAATGGAATATCTTGCAGCGTTTGAAAAAACTGAGTTTCCGCCGCTTCCCCATAAGAAAGAGGCAATAAACACACGCATATTAAAGTGAGCAAAAATAGTTTCATAATACCCTCTGTTTTCGCGCGCAATAAAAAGTTGAACGCCCCGCTTGCACAGCTTTTTTCACGCCACCTGTTTTCATTATATCACAATCGCAACCTTTGCACGCACGCCCCACTTGCCCATACACAGAAAATTCATGCTGAAAATACCCCAGCTTACCATCGGTGTGCTTATAATCTTTCAAACTCGATCCCCCCGCATCAATCGCCCGCAACAACACAGCGCGTATACACACAACCAGCGTTTCACATTCGTCTTCGTTCAAACTATTAGCCATCCGAAACGGCGATATCCCCGCCGCAAACAACGCCTCACACACATATATATTCCCCAATCCCGCCACCACGCTTTGATTCAACAGCGCGACTTTAATCGGACTCTTTGATTTTTGTAACGCTTCATAAAGCTCCCGCCCATGAAAATCATTCCCAAGCGGTTCCACGCCCATTTTCGCAAGAGCAGGATACTCATTCCACCGCGCAGGGTTCACAGCATCGAGAAAACCAAAGCGCCGCGCATCATTTAATATAATGCGCGCCCCACCATCCATATAAAACTCCACATGATCATGTTTAAGGCGAACAGGCACATCACCCGCAGGCTCAATTCTCACCACCCCAGACATCCCCAAATGCAAAACAAACCCGCAAGCCTCGCTCGCCAAGCCAATAATGTATTTTCCCCGCCGCATAAGTTGCGTCACGCGCGCCCCTGCAATATCCGCTGGCAGAGGCTGCGGCAATGCAAAGCGTAAATTCGGACGATTAAACACCAAACGCTCAACCCGCAGCCCCACCATAACAGGCTCAAGCGCACGACGAACAATCTCAACTTCGGGCAATTCAGGCATACAGCACTATAATCGCCCCCATAACAAAAAGCCAGCCGACATATAAACATCGACTGGCATAGGTATTTTGTGTGAATGAAACTGATGCGTTAAGAAGGGGGAGAATATATCCAACACATCAATAACAAAAACATACTTAATTTTATTTCCCATAGCTGTCAAGAAAAAGTTAGCAATAATGCACAAAAATACGTTTTTTATAACAAAAATAAATTCAATTTACGAAAAAACACTGGACAGAAAATTTTCAATACGCTATACAAAACGCATAAATTATACGCTATTGTGCTTTATTAATTTGCACAAAACGGAAAAGAAAACATGCCAACACTCGAACAAATCAGAGCCGCGCGAGCACTTTTAGGATGGAATCAACACGAGCTAGCCAACAAGGCTGGGCTGTCCCAAACTGGCATCGCCCGCATCGAAAACGGCACAAACCAGCCCAATTCAAAAACACTGGAAAAAATCGGCAAGGCCTTCGACGACGCCGACATTGAGTTTATCAGCGATAGCGGATTACGTAAACGTACAGGGGAAATGCGTACACTGCGTGGCGAAGATGGTTTCCGCCAGCTTCTCAACGAGGTATATGACGCAGCAAAAGCAGGCGATAATAATATCTGCTTGTTCAATGGGTTGCCGTTAATGTTCAAAAAATGGTTAAGCGATGATTGGTACGACATGCATTCCAAACGCATGCAAAAGCTCGAAGGTAAGTTTAAACTTAAAATCATTGTCAAAGAAGGCGAGCAAAATTTTATCGCCAGCGATTTTGCCCAATACCGCTGGTTTCCTGAGCATCTCTTTAAAGACAAAACCTTCTACGCCTATAGCGGTCATTTGGCATTCATGAATTTTAGTGAGAATGACTTAATCATTCGCATCATGGATCAAGCCGAGTTTTCTGAAAGCTTCCGTGTTTTATTCAATATCGCGTGGGATAACGTAGCCATGACATCAAGCCAGCAGGATTAATATTTTGAGTAACGACGAACCACCTAACCAAACTGATTACAGTAAGATCGCTAAATGTTTTAAACCTGTCGCGGCGAATGAACCCGAAAATCCCCCCTCATATATGCGGGAAAAATTCACTAAACTTCACTTGGCTATTTCTAAGCGTGATTTTAACCCGGATTCTCATTTAATTAATGGCCGTGAAAAAGAAGCTTTCCCCAATCATTTGAGTATGTCAAAAGCGATTGATATCGATGTCGATAAATTTATGCACTATTTGCACATCGTCGGAGAGCAATATGGCTGGCCTTTTCGCGAAGAATACAGTGAACAGCATCACGATAAACTACAGGCTTTTTTAAACGCTGCCGGTTCAGAGTTTTATGTTTTTGAAGTGGACTATAAACCCGCAGGATTTTGTTTCGTTTCGCGCATAGGATCACCACAAGATTACGCAGGAAGGTTTATACCCGATCATGAAACTGGCATGAGTAAAAGTGAAGCCGTGCAAATGTTTAAACATGATGGACATTTGCCCAATTATTATACGGTAATTGAAATTAATAAAGTTGGGTTCTCTAACGATTACACAAAAAAGAAACTAGGCAAACATTTCATACCGCGCATGTTACAATTACTCATGGAACAAGGAAATGACAGCATTGTCTACCTCAACACCCGTGACACCAATCACCCCAAAGTTATAAAATTCTACAAAGATTTAGGGTTTAACGTTTTCGCCACGGAAACTCTTGAAAGTGATATTGCTATTCAACACCAAAAAATCATCACCCCCGACGATCCAGAATTCTCACCTCCACAATAAAAAAGGCCGCCCAATGACGGACGGCCTTCTTAAATTCAGCAATAGGTATTTGTGTTTAAACAGCTTTAGTAATAACAACTAACAGCGTTTTATTCGGGTTAGGCGCTAGGGGCGGCGCGTATTCTTATACGCAAGACCTGAAGCAACAACGCCCGAATGTAACGATGGACGCTGTGTTTCGCGCAGTAAATTTCTTGACTGGGTAGGCAAGACATTTTCGAGAACCAAAAACGTATATCTTATACGTGAGGATCACAGGAAATGACTTAACGCCCCCAGCCGTGAAATTTACAAGCGAATTACATCATGCCGCCCATTCCACCCATACCGCCCATGCCCATGTCACCCATGCCGCCAGCAGAACCAGATTTCTCATCCTGTGGACGTTCGGTGATAATGGCTTCGGTTGTGATCAACAAGCTTGATACAGAGGCTGCATCTTGCAATGCAATACGCACAACTTTAACGGGGTCAATGATACCTGCTTTCACCATGTTCACGAACTCGCCTTTTTGCGCATCCCAACCGTAATCAGTGTCTTTTTGCTCAAGCAATTTACCAACGATCACGCTGCCTTCGTCACCTGCATTCGTTGCAATTTGACGAATTGGCGCTTGCAATGCACGGCGGATAATTTCGATACCAACAGTCTGGTCATCGTTTTCACCCTCCAAGCCTTTCAACGCTTTTGTTGCGTATAAAAGCGCAGTACCACCACCAGCGATAATGCCTTCTTCAACAGCCGCGCGTGTAGCGTGAAGCGCATCATCAACACGATCTTTGCGCTCTTTCACTTCAACTTCTGTTGATCCACCAACACGAAGAACAGCAACACCACCTGACAATTTTGCCAAACGCTCTTGCAATTTTTCTTTATCGTAATCGGAAGATACATCTTCGATTTGACGGCGAATTTGTTTGCAACGATCTTCGATGTCTTTTTTCGCACCCGCACCATCAACAACAGTTGTGTCGTCTTTAGTGATCGTCACTTTTTTCGCAGTACCAAGCATATCAAGCGTTACATTCTCAAGCTTAATGCCAAGATCTTCGGAAATCACCTGACCACCTGTGAGCAATGCAATGTCTTCCAACATCGCTTTACGACGATCGCCAAAACCAGGAGCCTTAACAGCCGCGATTTTCAATCCACCACGAAGCTTGTTTACAACCAAAGTCGCGAGCGCCTCACCTTCAACATCTTCAGCGATGATCAACAATGGACGTGAACTTTGCACAACGCTTTCCAAGATAGGAACAAGCGCTTGCAGGTTCGACAATTTACCTTCGTTCAGCAAGATGTATGGGTTTTCCAACTTCGCCTGCATTTTGTCGGCGTCTGTGATGAAGTAAGGTGAAAGATAACCACGGTCAAACTGCATACCTTCAACAACTTCCAACTCGTTTTCGAGGGAGTTTGCTTCTTCAACAGTAATCACGCCTTCTTTGCCGACTTTGTCCATCGCTTCAGCCAACAATGCACCGATTGAAATTTCACCATTGGCAGAAATAGTACCAACTTGCTTGATTTCTTCGTTGCTCTTAACGTTTTTCGCACGTTTCTTAAGGTCTTCAACAACCTTTAAAACTGCCAAATCAATGCCGCGCTTAAGATCCATAGGATTACGTCCAGCAGAAACCGCCTTCGCGCCTTCGTTTGCAATACACTGCGCCAATACTGTCGCAGTAGTCGTACCGTCACCAGCATGGTCGTTAGCTTTTGAAGCCACTTCCTTAATCAACTGCGCACCAATATTTTGACGCTTGTTTGAAAGCTCAATTTCTTTCGCAACAGTCACACCATCTTTGGTTGTGCGCGGCGCGCCGTATGATTTTTCGATCACAACATTACGACCTTTGGGGCCGAGTGTTACTTTAACAGCGTTAGCAAGAATGTTAATTCCAGCCAACATATCTTCGCGGGCATCTCCGCCCAATTTTACATCTTTTGCAGACATTATAGTTTCTCCTTTAAGAGTGTTTAATTAATAGTCATTCTGAAGAGCTTTAGCTCTGAAGAATCTAGATCCTTCAATGTAAGCATTTCAGGGTGACACAAGTTATTTAAGCGGCGTCAACGATTCCAATTATATCGGATTCTTTCATCACCATAAGCTCTTCACCGTCGATCATGACTTCTGTACCGGCCCATTTTGAAAAGATAACTTTATCTTTTGGCTTAACATCCAATGGACGTACATCGCCATTATCATTGACGTGACCGCTACCAACAGAAACGATTTCGCCTTCCATAGGCTTTTCTGCAGCACTATCGGGGATAATGATCCCACCTTTGGTTTTTGCTTCCGCTTCGATGCGGCGCACTAATACTCTATCATGTAGTGGACGAAATTTTGCCATTTCGCGTTCTCCTTTACTTTGGTTTCAACAAGCAGGCCTTAAAATCTCTCATTAAAGAGCAAACTCTAAAACCCCTCTCCGCTTTGATTAAACACTTATTAGCACTCTCCCAAAGCGAGTGCTAACAGATATAGAAGAGTCGCGAAAAAATTTCAAGCAGATTCGTAAAATACGCACAAACATTAGCTACATTAGATCCAAAATTAAGTAAAAATCAATAATTATGGTATAATATAGAGGTGTGTAAATAAATCACCTTGTATGAAAGGGAGAGCATATGGCCGATATCACAAAACAATTAGGCGATTACCGCCTCACCACAGCAAAAATCATCTATCACATGCCTGATTTCGAAAGCATTCTTCAAGAATTCATCTGGCAAGAATACGACCTCGCCCCACAATTTCCCCACCTCAATAAATTCCTCGATTTCTGGGAGAAGAAAATTGATGGCAAATTACACTCCGTTTATGTTGCAAAAACAAAAATAATCAGCACGTCCGACTATCGCCACGCCGACTGGCAAGGCACGCTTCAATAAAAAAATCTAGCCCTTTTATTTTTTTCTTGCATATTTCTAAGAATCGGGCTAATTTTAATATACGCACGTGTCTATGGCGCCTTCGGTGGTTATGCTACGACGTACATCTTGTTTTAACTTGGGAGTTTAAAAGCTCTCTTTAATATAGGGTTTACAGTTGATGAACAATGACCACACCCGCGTATATCGCGGCAAAAATACTATCGTTCCATTCACAATGTCACAAGATCAGATTTCTGATCAGGATTTGGACACATTGTACATTGATCACGAAATTAATGATGAATTTGTCCGCGATCTTATGCCGACCATTCCTGTGCCAGTTTTGCATCCTTCGCGCCTCCTCAACAGAACGCATGAGTTTATAAACGCATTTTCTGGCGAAACAATGTACGCCGTAAAATGTAATCCAGACCGCCTCATGCTCAAAACCATGTATGAAGGCGGCGTACGCAAATTCGATTGTGCCTCAATCGCGGAAATACGTACGATCCACGAGCTGTTCCCTGACGCAAAAATCTACTTCATGCACCCGATCAAAGCTTTCGAAGCTATTCGCGAGGCTTATGTTAACCATGGTGTTCGCGCATTCGTGCTTGATTACGCGGACGAATTGGACAAAATCCTCGAAGAAACCAACAGCGCGCCCGATTTGGAATTATTCGTGCGCATGGCCATCCCCAAGGAAAAGAAAGGCGGCAACGTCGCCACCGACTTCTCCAGCAAATTTGGCGCAAAACCTGACGAGGCCGTTAAGCTACTTCAAGCCTGCCGCCCACACTGCAAAAAATTAGGACTTAGCTTCCATGTCGGTACACAATGTGACGACAGCGATATCTACCCCAAAGCCCTCGGCTTCGCTGCAAAAGCAATAGCCGATAGCGGCGTAGATGTTGAAGTATTGGACATTGGCGGCGGCTTTCCTGCCGAATTGAATACCGATACGCCTATTCCACCAATTCAGGAATTCACACGTAAAATCACCGCGGCCATCAAACAATTCGGCCTCGAAGATAAACAACTTTTGTGTGAAGTCGGCCGCGGCCTTGTCGCATGCGCTGGCTCGTTAATCGTGCGTGTAGAAGGCCGTAAAGACGACCTCCTCTACCTCAATGACGGAACATATGGTGGACTCTTCGAAGCAGGCGGCGCAATTGGCCTGCCCTATCCCGCAAGCATTATCCGCCGCGAACCCAGCAACGATCAATCGCACACACTCAAAGGCTTCCGCTTTGCAGGTCCAACTTGCGATTCTGTCGATATGATGAACGGCCCATTTATGCTTCCTGAAGATATACAAGTTGGCGACTGGATCCAATTGGAACAACTCGGCGCATATGGCGAAGTATCCCGCACCGATTTCAACGGCTTCGGTAGCGTGCAAAAAATTGTAGTCATGAGTAAAATCAAAACTCTGACTGAGCCCGAAGACATCAACGAAAATAATCGTGATTACGCTGAACTGTAGGCTACTTCCCCTGCGGGGCAAGCCGCAATTTTAATCCATCAAGGCTTTCGTCCATAATAATCTGGCATGAAAGTCTTGAATTATCTTCCAGCTCAAACGCCTCATCAAGCATATCTTCCTCTTCCTCACGCCTGCCCACAAGCCGCCCGAGCCAGCTTTCATCCACATACACATGACAAGTCGCGCATGAGCATGCGCCGCCGCATTCGGCCTTCATCGGCAATCCATGCTCACGAATAATCTCCATCACCCGCCAGCCTTCAACAGCCTCAAGCGCGTGCTCCACCCCGTTCAAATCCGTAACAAAAATCTGCATACTCGCCATAATTTCTAAAACAAAGATGTTTTCTTATTCTCACCCGACAACACGGAATATAATCCAAACGCAATCGCTACACTCGATAACAAAGATACCCCGAAATCCATTACCGCTTGAATAATCGTGATGGCAATTTCCACCGCAAATGACTCCCCATCAAACCCCATCGACACCAGCAAAGAATGCACAACCATCGAGAGAAACAGCATCACCAACATTAATGGAACAAAACATAAAATAAACGCCCCAATCAAATTGAACGAATTGCCAAACGCTTTAAAATGATTGAGAAACGGCAAAGGCCGCATCCCCATTATCATCGGTACATAAAGCCAAACAAAACGAAAACAATAAATAATCGCGCCCAACAACATGAACGAAATAACAAACATCGCAAATCCCGGCTCCGGCGTGCTAGCGGTCTCGGGCAAATCTTGCTGACTAGCCATAGTCGCGCCAACAATAAAAGACAGCCCCAACTTCGTAAGCGCATATAAAACCATGCTCGCTTTGATGTTGCGCGCAATTTGGTCTGGATGCGGCAGAACGCTCCGCCCCCTCATTGTATCTGACACGTCTTTATAGAGCGCCATCACCATAACTTGCGCAATAACCCACCCCTCCATCAGGAAAACTGGCATCATCACAATACCCTGGCGCAATAAATCGTGCCCCATCCCCGCAAAAGCAATCCCCACAAAGCTTGCAATTTTTAAGGCAATAAACACCGCTGATAGCCGCGCAATATCAACCCTACGCGCCCACACAAAACGATACGCTTTGGAGGCACTTTCTACAAAATCAAAACTGGTTTTTATATTATCCATTAGAAATATATATTTTCTCACTTACATTCATATGATACATGACGTTTAACAGAAAATAAAACAGCCCATGAATCCAAATAAAATATCACATTCCCGCCCGCTTGCCACGTGGTTATTCACATGTGCATTTATGGTGTTCGTTATGATGGTCATCGGCGCGATAACGCGTTTGACGGGATCGGGACTGTCCATGGTGGAATGGCGACCATTAATGGGCGCACTGCCTCCCCTGAATGAAGCCGAGTGGAGCCGTGTATTCACCCTCTACCAACAATCCCCGCAATATCAACAAGTCAACGGCTGGATGCAATTGCATGAGTTTAAAAATATATTTTTCTGGGAATGGTTTCATCGCTTATGGGGGCGGCTAATCGGCCTCGTATTCGCGTTGCCTCTTGCCTATTTCTGGATACGCGACATGATCCCGCGCGGTTATCACTTGAAATTCATCGGCTTACTCCTGCTCGGCGGCGCTCAAGGGTTTATGGGATGGTACATGGTCAAAAGCGGTCTTGTTGACATCCCCGAAGTCAGCCATTTCCGCCTCGCCGCACACCTTTCGCTGGCATTCATAATTCTCGGCGCACTGGTTTGGGCAGCCCTTCCGCTCACCTCTATCAAAATGCACCCCAGCCCCACCATATGCCGCCACGCTTGCCTCACATTAATATGCATTTCCATCACCATCATATGGGGCGCCTTCACCGCCGGAATGGACGCAGGATTAGTGTATAACGACGAATTCCCTAAAATGGGCGACCAATGGATTCCTCCCGATTTTTGGACATATCCCACATTCTTTAAAAACATTACTTTCAATCACAGCGCCATCCAATTCACCCATCGCTGGCTCGCGATGTTCACCGTGGCTATGGTTTTGGGCTTATGGGCACATGCGCAAATAAAATCGCAAAACTTCAAAATCTTACACCTAGCCGCGATAATGGCACTTATTCAAATGTCATTAGGCATCGCCACACTTTTATCAGGCGTAGACACCACCATCGCAACGGCGCACCAAGCGGGCGGAGCGACATTATTCATTCTGCTGATTTTAACAATATATCAAACGCGAAAAACCCGTTAATCCTGAAGCTTATCATCCTTGGTCGGGTCAACCTGATCCGGCTGTGATGGCGGCTGGGCTGGAACACGTTTAGCAGGCATAAAGGTCATCGCTTCATGCACTGGCCCTTGGTGTTGCTGAGCAACAGGCGGCTCTAGTGGCGACGGAGGAGGAGATTGCACCTGCTGTGGCGTAGCAGAAAGACGCTGAGCGTCTTGATCTGCCTGGAACGGCTGCTCTTGCGGCGGAGCAGTCACTTGCGGCGGAGGTTGAACTGGCTGTGCCTGTATGGGCGCTCTTTGCGCCTGATCTGATTGTTGTGACAACCCGGTAGACACAGGATCATCAATCGACTCCGCATTTGTCCTAATTTTCTGCGCCATAGCTTCAGGCAACAAAGGTCCCATTTGCGTATTAGCGGCAACCACTTCGGGTTTTTTCTTTGGTCTGAGCAATGGATCAGGAAGTAACTCCTTCGGCGCCCCCCCTTGTGTCACATGTCCTATACTTTTTTCTGATAGCTGATCAAGATCCCGATCCGACATGCCGCTATCTTGCATATCCTGCTCAGGTTGTCCCTGTTTTATTACAGCTTCACCCTCGTCGGCATCATTAACATTTTGCGCTTGCTCATGAGGCAATGACGCAGGCTGCTCTGATAGCTTCTCCACTATCTCATCATTAAAAATTAAAAACGCAATTTTTCGCCCAACCTGATGAATAATATTGGTCACATATTCAATCTTCAAAACCCCTTCATGCACGCTTTCCTCAAGCACAGGCGATATCAACGTAATCAAAGCCAAACGGCGCTCTTCCGCTTCATCCTCAAGGTTCTCACGCTGCTCCCGCTGCGCATCATTTAAAACACCCTTATCATCAAATTCGATCAAGGCATCGCCCAACACATGCGCCGCAACATCGGGCCACTTTTTTGTAAAGCGTTGGCGACCATTAATATTGCCTTCAATATATAAAACCTCCAGCGCCTCCTTAAAATCGGCATATTGCTCCGAAAGCAAAATACTTTCCAAACTTTCAGGGGGTTCGTCATGGCTATAAAGCGCGTTATCAGGCATATCATCTCACATGGTTTGAAAAAACTGTATATACCAGTTTAGCGTATTATTTGGGCACTGCCAAATCATTGTCATGCAACACCGAAGATTCAGGTTGTGCAGTATCAGCAGGCGCTGTCATAAAAGCCCCCTCACCGCGAATTTTATCCAATATACTCGCCGGTTCAACCTTAACTTCGGGCTCATGGGCACCCTCAGCAGAACGACGAACCCATTGTGAGCGTAAATCAGGCGCACCAGGTTGCTGTGAATGCCTGTTAAAAAACCCACCTAAATTAAAATTTAAACCACTACGCTCTTTCGCCTCATACACATTATCCTCAACAACTTTTCGAACATGCGCTCCCAGATCTTCATTAATACGAACAAAAATCTCGCCCAATGACTTCTTCATTTCAAAAAGATCCATGACCACAACACTGCGCCCCGTCCCCTCTTCAATGCTATAAACAGGGTCCTTGTAACCAAAGCGCATAATATTCCATGAATCAATGACATCGACCATCTCCGGATAATGATCGCGCATATATTGCGTTGCATCATAAGACGAATCAAATCCCTCCAAAGCATCCATAATTTTTTCTTGACTGTGCTTATTAATAAACGCCATGGGCAAATCAACAACACGCAATTCTTTATCTGTAATGTGGTAATAACCAAGCAACGGTGCAGCCTCATCGCTTTCTGGGAAAATAACCCCCACTCCACCATATAATTTTGAACCCAGCGCCTTTGCTTGCTCCATCCCCAACTTTTCCGCATCCGTTAAAACGCGGTTATATGGCACAGTCAAATTTTCCGCGCCATGCGGCTTATTCGCCAACGGTAAAACCTTACGCGCCACCTCCTCTTTAACCCGCTCTAAATTCCCGTCAAGAATTTGTTTCGCGCCTTTTGCCTCAACATCCATCATTTCTGATAAAGGCTGATACCGATTTTCATCACCCAACCGTTGCAAGCGCGTACTCAACCCTGAAAACGAACCCAAAACCTTAAGCACAGGATCAGTTTTAATCATTTCCTCAAGCTTTGGACCACCAGTTTGCAGGGCATTCCACAACTCATCGCTAATCGGTTTAATCGTAAAGACCATTGATGTCTTATCAATCGCAACAAAATAACGTTGACCATCATCATCTTTAAAACCCATAAAATCATGATTGGTGAGAGAATCAGTAATCCCCGCCGCTTGATTTGCCTTTGATGCGGTGTTCAATTGATAATCATCATAAAGCTGTGCAACATCCAGCGCCGCATATTCCAATAACTCACCTTTCGCATTTTTCGACATAAACTTCATTTCCTCAACGCCAGCCTCCCACGCGGGCGCATTGCGTTGATCATCCACACGATATTGAATCCCCCCCACTTCTTCGCGCAAAGCATCATTTCCACTGATAACATTATTTGTAAAAATACCCGCCGCATCATCGAAATTATCGATTTTCTGCGCTGCTTTCATCGCCGCAATCACATTTTCCACAAATCCTAAACGATACGGATCGGCATCTTTACCCTGTGCCGTAAGCAAAGATTGTCTTAAGCCCCGGAACTTCTCTTCAAACGGCAAAACCGCAACGGTGCGTATAATATCATCCAGATCATTTTTAAATTGTTGCTGATTAGCACCATATGACAGGCGCGCATCTTTATAGAATTGCGCCATGCGTTCTTCAAACGTTAAAGTCCCTGACAAATTTCCGCCAATATCATTGCCCACCATTAAATCAGGCATCAATTCTTGCATCGTCACGCTGTTGGTATATTCCTCTACCAACAAATCCATAATCCCATTCATCGCGGGATGGTCTTCTTCGAATTTATAAATTTGCTCTTGGAATAAGTGCTGCGTGTAGGACGGCATATTGATCGGCACTGTTCCCCTATCCATCCGTTCCTGTGCTATTTCATCCGCATAATACAACGTATCCAGCGCATCAATAAACAACGTAGCGTTTTGCACCGTTAGCATATTTTTAAATTTCGCCAGCTGATCTTCTTCAACCCCATAAGCTTTAAGCTTCGCAAACAGCTCTTCTTTACGCTTCGGATCGTTTAGAATTTCGAGTATTTGTGCGCCATTATCGGGCGTATAAACACCCCCATTATCGGGCAACCCAAACAAGAACGAGCTGCCCAAAACACGCACAACCCCCTGCAAGTTCGCCTGCGAGCGCACGTCAAAAATATCATCAACCTTAGTAATGTCCTGAAATTTTGTATTGAGCACATCGCCCGCTGTCGCCTGACTAAAAGCATTGAAAAGACTTACCCCTATTTCCCCGCCATACTGCTGCGCCATATTTTCAAAGCCCGCAGACTTCGCCCTTGCACCATCCAAAGATGATTGCAACATGGGAATAAGTTCTTGCAAAACCCTCTCAGTACGCTGAACAGCCTCGCCCACATCCATCCGCTCTGGCGCCAGAGTATAAGACCGCTCATCAGCCAAAGCAAAAGCTGCTAAAACATTCTGCATCGGCGCTTTCGCAGGATCATCATCGTTCAACGCCGCAACACGCTCTACCAGATGCTCCCTAAATGCCGGTTCATATAACCCGTCCTTCGATCCTTCCCAACCTTGCGAATAATGCGCATGATTTTTCAATATAAGGATGGATGATTTCAATGCCGCCTGATCTTCTGCACCCCAATCGCCGCTAGCTTTAGAACCAATCGTCGTACGAATTTGCGCGATCGCATCTTCCAATTCCTGCCGCGGCGTCCGTGGCACAGGCGCAACTTCCATCTCTGGTAATGGTGCAGAAGCCGCTTCTTCAACTACAACGTCCGCAGGCAATTCCGCGCTCTCTGGCGCTTCTGTTTCTATTTCTATTTCTGTTTCTATTTCTGCTTCCTCTGACACAGAAACAGGTGCATCTTCCTCCTCACGCACGACCTCAGGCAGAGGCTCTTCAGCTTCAGGAGCGGGATTAGATAGAGGCTGCACCACCACATCTTCCTTGGCTCTGGCATTCACCCCCCAAGAACTTGCCTGCGCCTCAACAATATGATCAAGCGTCGTATCAAAATTCTCCAACATCGCAATAGCCGCAGGAATATTCTTTAAAACTTCAGGCGCGTCAAATTTAATTGTATCGTAAAGTGCTTTAACGGTTTCGGAATGTTCTGCCGCAAAGCTCAAAACCTTATTAATTTTTTGCGCATCGCTTAATTTATCATCATTATATATTTTATTTAATGTCAGTTCAGCATATTCTTGCCGCCCTTTAGCCGCAGTTCTGTCTGCAAGCAAAGTCGGAGATAATGCACTTCGTCCTTCTACATCGACTGGCTGATCTGCTAAAAGCTCAACATCCCCCGTAACCATCGCCTGCAATTTCTGCATGTGCGTGTGACCTGAGGCATCTGGCTTTAATAATATTTCAGCCACACCTTTTTTTATCGCATTTATGCTGTCTTCATTAATTTCTGCTATCGGCTCATTATCTGTAAATAAGCTGTTCATCAAATTCAAATACTGCAACGAAGCGCCTCGC
>JBBKXA010000154.1:0-29553 GCA_037969235.1 Bdellovibrionales bacterium
GGCATTAACCGCGTTACTTGCCCTGCCTGCCTTATACTTCCTACTTCGCATCACCCCACCCGCGCCCAAAATCGTAGCCTTCCCCGCATTCCGCTTCCTCGCCGACCTGCACCCCAAACAAAACACCCCTAGCCACACCCCGTGGTGGCTTTTGCTCCTGCGCATGATCATAGCCGCGCTGCTTTTGCTATGCCTCGCGCAACCTGTCCTCAACCCCGCGCCCGTATCAAACAGCGCAAAACCGCTCATGCTGGTGATCGACAATAGCTGGAGCGCCGCCAATAATTGGGAAGATATCCAACAAACCGCATTAGAAATCATCAGCGCCCAAAAGAATACGCCGTTAACCCTGCACACCACAGCGGCCACCACTTCAACCGAACCCCTCACCCCAAACATAATAAGCCAAAGCGACGCACGCGCTATCATCAAAGCATTAAAACCCTACCCTTGGTCAAGCGACCTCACCGCTCTCACAGACGAGATCGAGCAATTTAAAGGCCGCGTCACTTGGGTTTCTGATGGAATCCAAAGCGAAAATCAACGCGGCGCTTTTAACGCCGCTGCCGATCTCACCATCTATAAACCCAACGACAAAACTTTGCCGCTATTTTTAAAAAATGCGCAAAGCAATGCAAACGATATCATCGTTGACGGCCCGCGCAACACCCCGCCCAAAACACCCGCACGTATACAAGCTCTAGGCACAAAAAATCAGATACTCGATGAAATTACCATTGATTGGAGCGCCCGCGACTTCCCTGCGAAAATCACCTTTAAAAACGCAACCGCCCCCATCAGCAAATATAAAATCGCCAGTCAAAAAGGCGCAAACACCCTCTATCTCCTTGACGACCAAGGCGGCATGAAAAATGTCGGCATCGTTGCCCCTGACGGCGAACAAAGCGCACGACAATTCACCCAAGACAGCTTCTACCTTCGCAAAGCACTAGAACCATACGCCAACATCACAATCGGCACATTAAACCACATTCTGCAATCCGCCCCTCCCGTAATCATCCTGCCCGACATTGGCGGCATTGATACAAACACCCTAAACGACCTCAGCGCATGGATCGACCAAGGTGGCCTGCTTTTGCGTTTCGCAGGGCCAAACATGACACAAGACCGCACTCAACAACCCCTCACGCCTCTGCCGTTGCGCCGCGACGCCCGCCTCACTCAAGGCTCCCTTAGCTGGGACAGCGCAATCAAAATCGCCGACATACCGCCCGACAGCCCGCTTTTAGGGATCAACATCGACCGCGACATCACCATCAGCGGCCAAATCTTGCCCGAAAATGCCCAAAGCAGCGACGCGCAAATCTGGCTAACCCTCACTGATGGCACCCCATTAATTTCCGCAAGCGCCAAAGATAATGGCCAAATCGTTATGATCCACACCACAGCAAGCCCGCAATGGTCAAACTTCGCGCTATCGGGAACTTATGTTAGCGTTTTGAAAAAAATCATAAGTTTCGCGGGAAAGTCATCTACACAAATTCAGGCTCAAGCTGGTGTGCTTCAACCTCTGCGCACATTCGATGGCTTTGGCATTCTCCAATCTCCGCCATCCAACGTCAAGCCAATCAACGCGCTCGAATTTGAAACCACTCCTATATACCCAAAAAACCCGCCTGGCCTCTATGGCCAAAGCGATCTGCAAAAAGCGCTCAATCTCGGCGATCACGTTGGCAACAGCGCGGGACAAATCAACGCTATAACACCGCCCAAATCCGCGAACATCAAAACATATGGCCAACAATTCGAACAAAATCTCACGCCTTACTTGCTCACCCTCGCTTTTATTTTGTTCCTGCTTGATACATTGATTATGCTGATCCTCGCGCGTCCACAATGGCGCTGGAAATTCGCAAGCCTCGCGCTCTGCCTCGCTTGCCTATCACTAGCCAGCCCCTCATCATTCGCGCAAAACCCCGCCGCAAATGACCTCTACCTCGCATATTTCAAAAGCGGTAACGCCGCTCTCGATGCGACCACCCAAAAAGGCTTAGAAGTTTTATCCGCCGCGCTCAATGCCCGCACCTCTGCCGAACCCGCGGGTGTTCATGCCCTCAATGCCGAACGCGATACGTTGGAATTCTACCCCCTCATATATTGGACGCCCGATAACGCCGCCCTCGCGCCATCCTCCAAAGCCGTACAAAACATCCAAAACTATCTAGATCACGGCGGCACAATCATTGTCGACACCCGCGCAATCCTCGATAACGAAGCCCTGCTGCGCCGCACATTAAACGGTCTGAACATCGCCCCCTTAATCGAAGCCCCAAAAGATCACGTTCTCACCAAAAGCTTCTACCTCCTCGATGGCTTACAAGGGCGCTCGCAACAACGCCCAGTCTGGGTTGAAAACCAAAGCGCAGAAGGCCGTGACGGTGTATCATCTGTCATTCTGGCCAACCACGATTGGGCTGGCGTATGGAGCGAGTTAGACTCCGTTCAACGCGGTGAAAACATTTATATCCGCGGCGCATCGCCGCGTCATGAACAAGCCTTACGTGTCGGCATCAACATGGTAATGTACGCCCTCACTGGTAATTACAAAGCCGATCAAGTACATGTTAAAGCCATCCTTGAGCGCCTCGGCGACCAAACCACACCAATGTACAAACCACTAATTATTAATAAAGATATATGGAGAGACTTCAGATGAATGATCTCTCCCTAAACTTTATCCCGCTTATCGCCACGCCTTGGATATGGATACTCGCAATTATAGCACTGATATTAATCGGCGCACATATATTTTCAATGCGAAACGTTCCGTATTTAAGAATAATCGTGATTCTAATCTTCCTTTTCTTCCTCACGCAACCCACATTACAAGAAGAAAAACGGGAACACGTCCCCAACATCGCCGCCATCATCATCGACCAAAGCACCAGCCAGAATTTCGGCAAACGTACCGCCCAGGCCGAATCCGCGCTGCAACATATCAAAGACACCTTTGCGGTCAACGGCAATATCGAACTGCGCATCACCAATGCGCCTCCCGATGCCACGACCGCTAATCAAACCTATCTATTCGAAACGCTGGAAACCCTAACCGCCGATATCCCGCAAAGCCGCTTCGCTGGCACCATCTTCATCACTGATGGCCAAGTCCATGATGCCCCCAACGCCGCGAACTTCACCAACGCAGACGCACCATTCCACGTCCTTCTCACTGGCGAGGACGATGAAACCGACCGCCGCATTACGCTCATAAACGCGCCATCATTTGGCATCGTTGATCAAAACATCACAATAAAATTCCGCATTGATGACACCGCAAACATACCTCCAGCCTCCGCACAATTCGCCAGCGTAGAACTCACAACCAATGACGGCCAGACCATGCGCGAAATTGTTCGCATCGCCGAAGAGCATATCTTCACTCTACCTGTCAAACATGCGGGACAAAATGTCATTGAGCTGAGTGTTGAGCCATTGCCCGGCGAATTAACACTGCGCAACAACAAAGTCGCAGTTGACTTCCAAGGCGTCCGCGATCGTCTGCGTGTATTATTAGTCTCAGGAAAACCCCACGCAGGAGGGCGAACATGGCGTGACATGCTCACCAGCGATCCCAGCGTCGACCTCGTACATTTCACAATTTTGCGTGAACCCGACAAAATCGACGGCACACCACAAAGCGAAATGTCATTAATCGCCTTCCCGTTCGAAGAGTTGTTCGAACATAAACTATACGATTTTGATCTCATCATTTTCGATCGCTACCGTCTCAATCGCATATTGCCCGACCAATATTTCGAAAACATCGCGCGCTATGTCCGCGAAGGCGGCGCATTCCTCGAAGCCAGCGGCCCTGCCTACGCCAGCGAGGATTCCATCTTCTATACCGCCCTCGGCAATATCCTGCCCGCCGCGCCAAATGGGGAAATATTTACGCAACCCTTCACCCCACAATTGACCGAGCTTGGAAAATTCCACCCCGTAACCCGCGATTTACAAAACCAACAATGGGGTAAATGGCAACGCCAAATCGGCCTGCAACCGCCTAAAGGCGATGCCTTAATGAGCGACGCAAATAACCGCCCCCTGCTTATTTTAGATCGCGTTGACAAAGGCCGCGTTGCTCAAATCGCGAGCGATCACATTTGGCTGTGGGCACGCGGCATCGATGGCGGCGGCCCCTATGCTGAACTACTACGCCGCACTGTGCATTGGCTCATGAAGGAGCCAGAGTTGGATGAACAAGCGCTCAACATTCAAATAAACGGCGCAACACTGACCATTCAACGCGCCGATATTGATCGCGAAAGTGACAATATCCACATCACAATGCCCGATGGTACAGCGCAAGACATCACCCTCACCCCCAATGAAAACGGCACACTTCAGCATGTCTTGACCACAACCCAAACAGGCATATATAAATTTGAAACAAGCGATAACCAAACGCGCTTCGCCGTGCTCGGCACTCTTAATCCGCCAGAATTCCAAGACGTTATCCGCACCGAAAAAATCATCGCGCCCATCACCAACAAAACAGGCGGCGGGATTTTGCACCTCTCCGACACCACCACTCCAGACATCCGCCTTATGCAGCAAGGGCGTTTCAGCGGTCGCAACTGGATCGCACTCAAAGATCATAACGCTTATAACGTCACGGGCGTAAGCGAAAAACCACTCCTGCCGACATGGGCAATTTTGCTCCTGCTCATAACCTCAATAATCTCAAGCTGGTGGTTTGAGGGCCGAAGAACATAAACCTAAGAAACTGCCTTTTTATTATTCTCCATCAATGCCTGCACAATATGTTTTTGCAATTCCTGTTGCGCGACAGGCTTGCGCAAAACGGCCTTAATCGCGGGATGATCAATCATCAAGCTTTGCAGCTTTTCCTGCGAATACCCCGAAAGCAAAATAAACGGCAGATTCTCAAAATCCATATGCGCCTGATTAACCAAATTCAAACCCGTCATTTTTGGCATATTCTGATCGGCAATCACCAAATCAAATACACCAGGGTTTTCTCGCAAAATATCCAACGCCACCAACCCATTTTCCGCGCATTCCACATCATACCCCATACGTTGCAACATCGTCACGCTCATGTCCCTTACTTCGGGCTGATCTTCTACCAACAAAATTTGAGCACCCTGAATTTCCCCTGCATCGTCCGCAGACAAAGGCTCATGTTTACCTTGCTCTACTTCATCAACATCACTCATAGGCAGGAAAATTTCAAACCGCGTCCCCTCGCGCACCCGACTATCAATCACCATAGCTCCCTGATGTCCAATAACAACGCCATGCACAGTCGCAAGCCCTAAACCCGTCCCTTTATGGACATCCTTCGTGGTGAAAAACGGCTCAAAAATATGCGCCATGATAACGCGGCTCATGCCACATCCTGTATCCTGAACACACAAACGCATATAACGCTGATCCCGTGACAAAGCCCCAAGATAAAGCAGCGTTTGCCCCGCTTGCATGCCATCCTCAATACGAATCAAAGCCATGTTTTTATTACCAGATAATTGATCATCCCTAGGTAAATCTGGCAATATCGCGCCCTCATCAACATTATGAAGTGAAATACTCAAACTGCCATTTTGTCCCTCCATCGCGTCACTGGCGTTGACACACAAATTCATAATCATCTGGCTGATCTGAGAGCCATTGCCATACACAAAAGCATCTTTCATATCTAAATTCGTTTTGATCGTAATATTTTTGGGCAAAGTAGCCTCAAGCATAGAAAGGGATTCTGCAATCGGATCATTTAAGTTAAAAATTTCACTGTTATTATCATTGCGCCGTGAAAACGTAAGAATACGATCAACCAATTCCCGCGCCTGCCGCCCCGCTGCCAATATTTTCATGGCATAACTATGTCCTTTACCACCATCCTCAAGATCTTCGGACAAAAACTCCGCATACCCATTCATAGCGGCCAAAATATTGTTAAAATCATGAGCAATACCGCCCGCCAATTGTCCAACAGCTTCCATTTTCTGTGCCTGCGCAAGCTGATTTTCTATCTCTCGTTTCTCACTATCTGCTTTTTCCTGCGCCGTAATATCACGAACCGTGCCTATAAATCCACCGCCCTTTAATCGTGTCATAGATAATTCAACATGAATTTTTACACCGTCTTTACGCAAAATCTTTGTCTTACCACGCCATGCCCCCTGTTTTTCAAACAGCGGCATGACATAGGTCGAAAACTCCTCACGCCCGCGATCAGAATATAAATTTAGCCATCCAATGCCTATATATTCTTGGCGTTGATGCGGCGCGATCCCATGAAGCTCCGACATCGCAGAGTTCATATAAATCAGATTATCATTATGATCTACAATCCCTATACCCTCGGCGCTCGCCTCAATCGCGGCCAAACGGTCCTCCAGTAATTTAAGATTCTCAAGCTTTTCCCGATTCAAAGCACTGAGCCGTCTAAATTTATTCCCGTTCATAATCAACAACAAATATGCTGTCAAACTAATGAATATAACCGCCCAATACATGTTCTTTTCGCGCCAGCGAATTGAGGCGTTAAGCTCATAAATCTTCCAACTCTGCGCCCCTTCGCCATCTGCATCCATCACATGAGAATACGCGCTCATAGCATCGTAATATTGCTGCAAACGCTGATGATCCTCGGTTAACTTCACAGATATATGCAGCGCCCCCATTCCGATGATCAAAATCAGCAGCACAGGCATATACGGCAAAATTGTGTTATCTTTTGAAAAAAAGCCGATACATCGGCAATAAAAACTTCTATGAGCTTTAGTTTGCGTCATATCCTAATCCGAATAAGCCGCTTCAACCAGCTTTCGCTCCCGTGCGATTAACGCGGCTTGCGTACGGTTTTTAGCGTTTAATTTTTGGCAAATCCCGCGCACATGTAATTTAACCGTAACCACCTGAACCCCGAGTGCTTCTGCTATGTCCTTATTCGAAGCCCCTGTCAACAAATGCCTCAACACATCAAATTCACGCGGCGTAAGATGAAATTCATTTTGAACATCTTGTTCAGCCGACTGTAACATCCCACCATAAGATGGCGTTACTCTGTCACCGTAATGCGAAGGCATTATCGCATTAGATTGTCCCTCCTCAACGGGGATAAAAACAGCCCCGCCCAAAACAACTTGTATCGCGTTAAGCAACGCTTTGCCCGATAATGTTTTAGGAAAATATCCAACAGCGCCCAAATCAATCGCCGCTTTCACATCATGCACCTCTGCAACGCCCGACATCAAAGCCACCGGCGTATCAGGAAACCCCTCGCGCATTTTCTTCAGCCCATCCAAACCGTTCATGCCGGGCATACGCAAATCCAAAATAACCAAATCCTGATTATCGTTCACTTGCATGTATTCGTAAGCTTGATAAAAATCCTTGGCCACCGACACTTGCGTGTCTACACTTGCACGTTCTATATACTGCACCAGTGAATCGCGAAAAAGTGTGTGATCGTCCGCCAACAAAAGTTTCATATCAACGCCTCCCCGCGTCAAAAACACTTATAAACCTATACTTAAGTTTAATATAAACGTTAAAGATAAACAAACCCTAAAGCCACATGCTGTCGTATGTGAAAAAGACATTTAATTATAAATTGAATTAAACTTTTAAGGCGTTATCTTCGATCCGCAACATGAATTGGCGTCTTCGGCGTCGCTTGTATGTTTTTTAACCGCAAGCGATAAACATAAACAACTTCCATCACACGCTGCACGTAATTGCGCGTCTCGTAAATCGGGATCATCTCCACCCAATCCACCAAACTCACCTCACCCGTGCGCGGATCACCATTTTGCTTAATCCACCCATCAACCCGCCCAGGCCCTGCGTTATACGCCGCAATAGCCATCGGATAATACCCATTGTATCGTCGCAACATTTGCGCTAGATAAGCACTCCCAAGCTTTATATTATGTGCAGGATTACTCGTCAACATCCCCGTGCTATGTGACAATCCTAATTTTCGCGCCGTCTCATCCGCCGTAGCAGGCATCAATTGCATTAATCCACGCGCCCCCACGGGACTCATAGCATTGGTATTAAACACACTTTCTTGGCGAATAATCGCATGAATAAGCGCCCATTCCACATCGCGCACATTGCGCAAATCATCGGTAATCACAGGATAGCTCTGCGCGGTCAGGAAAAGCCCTTCCCGCGTGGCTTCTTTGGCAATCCACACCCCTTCATAATTACGCTTACGCGCAAACGCCCAATCGGCAGCATATTTATACGCCTCAGAAGACCCTTTGCTCGCAACAAAAGCGCGTAAAAAACGGTTACTGTCACTCTCTAATCCAATTTTTGTTAATATATTAGCCGCACGCATCATTTCATCACGATCAAACGCCTGTGTTTGCGCATCACTCAATCGTGGCGGCGCGGCATTAGGCAAGCTCTGCGCTAGACCAAGTTTCTCACCCGCCAATTGCCCGTAGTAAAATGTCTGATATTGCGCCGCCAGCCTATACCAACGATCGGCATTGCCCTTATCGCCCATGGCCTCCGCCGCACGCCCCGCCCAATAAGCGCCGCGCGTCTTACTCAATGGTGTCTCCACATTACGATAAAGCGAGTCAAAACGCTTATAAGCCTCACTCGGCTGATTCATAAAGCGCAAAGCCAGCCAACCTGTTACAAATTCCGCTTGAGAAAACTCAAAAGATCCAGGGTCTTGAAAATGCTTTTTAGCGAGCAAATACGCGCTTTCATATTGGCGCTGCTCAATCATGCGGCGAATAATAATATGGCGCTCTTTCCACCAATCCTCACGATTTTGTATCAATTTAGGATCGGGCGCATTATGAAGGATTTCCATCGCCCCCAAATCTTGGTTTTTCTTGCGCCGCCAAACCAGCCTTTCATATAACAACCCTGGATCACCCTGCAAATGGCGCGGCACCGCATTGATAAAAGCCGTAGGATCACCCACCCCCGAACGCAGTGCAATCCGCGCTTCAGCCAATTGCGGATCACCGGTTTCCAAAACATTCGCCACCGCCCGCGCATTCGTATCTTGCCCACGATAGAGCATGGTATCAAAACGCCGCAAATGCGCACTTCTATCAAGATAATCATTATATTTGCGAAACAATAAACGTTGATCATCACGTGATAGCGTAGTATTCGCCCACCAATCCGCAAAAAATGTTTTGGCCTGCGCACTGCGTCCCGAGGAGATCAACGCCCGCATGTAATTATCAACACCATTGGCCGTGGTCGGCTTTTCTTTGTCAAACCACGCCAACACTTCATCCGCCCGCAACGTCGCAGGCATATTTCTTTCAGCCTTAGCCCTGAGCGCGGTCATACCCGGCCAATCAGGATTAGCGCGAATAAATTGCGCGGCGCGACCAAATTCTGTGAAATCATTACCCTTGGTAAATTCCGCCCAAACCGCGAGCTTTGGCGCGATAGGATCATTCACTTGCGAAATGCGGCGCACCGTTTCGCTCACCCCTTGCGCCTGAACAGAAGAATACCCCCCCGCCGCCATTAGTCCCGTCATTAAAGCAAAAGACGCGAAAATCTTGCATTGCTTGAGCAAAGCCGCTACATTATCCCAAATTTTACTATTGAAAGAAACGCTATGTTTAAAGGTTCTATCCCCGCACTGATCACCCCGTTTAAAAATGACGAGATCGATTGGAACGCATTTGATAATTTGGTCGAATGGCAAATCGAACAAGGCAGCCACGCGGTTGTGCCGTGTGGAACATCGGGAGAATCGCCTACGTTGTCGCATGATGAACATAAAGCGATCATTAAACGTTGCGTTGAAATCGTCAAGCAAAGAATTCCAGTTTTGGCCGGAACAGGATCAAATTCGACACGAGAAGCCATCGCACTCACACAATATGCAAAGCAAGTGGGCGCAGAGGCTGCTCTTGTTGTGGTGCCATACTACAACAAACCCACGCAAAACGGCATGATCGCACATTACACCGCGATCCATGATGATGCGAAATTACCCATTATTATTTACAACATCCCTGGCCGCAGCGTAGTGGATATGAGCAACCAGACACTCGCGAAATTGGCGGAACTATCCAATATTATCGGCGTAAAAGACGCAACGGGCGATCTTTCGCGTCCATTGGAATTAGCGCGTTTGGCGGGTAAAGATTTCATTCAACTCTCTGGCGATGACATCACCGCCGCGGCCTTTCTCGCCCAAGGTGGCCATGGTGTGATTTCAGTAGTCGCCAACATCGCACCCAAAATGTGCGCCGACATGCAAAATGCGTGGATAGCAGGCGACATGGGTACATTCGCCGATCTGCGTGATAAGCTCGCGCCATTGGGGAAAGATTTGTTTTGTGAAAGCAATCCAGTACCCGTTAAATACGCCGCTAAATTGCTCGGCATTTGTGATGATGAAGTACGCCTGCCGCTCGTAAAAACAAGCGCTAACGCTCAAGACCTTGTGCAAAAAGCCATAGAGTACGCGGGAATTTCCGCCGCTTCACTCACCAAAGCCGCTTGATCGTTTAAGCAAAACCATGGCAAACAACAACAAAAAAAACGACAAGAAAAAACACGCGCTCTTATCCGTAAACGCCACAGTCGCCGACAATAAAAAAGTCCGCTTTGATTACGCCCTTGAAGAAGAATTCGAAGCGGGAATAATGTTGGTAGGCACCGAAGTCAAATCATTGCGTATGGGACAAGCCAATATCAAAGAAGCTTATGTCGGCCCCAAAAATGGCGAGATTTGGTTATTCAACGCCAATATCCCCGAATATCAACAAGCCAGCCAACAATTGCAACATGACCCCAAACGACCACGCCAATTGCTTTTACACAAACGCGAATGCGATAAATTGCTCGGCAGTGTCGCGCGCGATGGATATTCAATCGTTGCCGTTAAACTGTATTTCAATGAGCGCGGTGTCGCAAAATTAAGAATTGCGTTGGCAAAGGGTAAAAAACTACACGACAAACGCCAAACTGAAAAAAATCGTGATTGGGATAAACAGAAAAATCGTATAATACGCGATCACGCATAATTTTGATTTTAGGGCGCTTACCTCTCACCCCAACCCTCTCCATCGAGCGAGATGGAGGTTTAAAATGGGCCCATTGGGGCTTTAGAGGGCCCGATGTTAGCCCTATATCTTTGCGAGCTTTAACGGATTATTTCCAATAAAATCAATGCATTAAAGCAATCAGACCCGAAGATCGGGTCTGATGTGTTTTTTTATTTTTTATCGGCTTTGCTATCACCATCAACAATCTCAAGATCGGGTTTGTCTTCTGGTTTATCAATACCGCCGAGCATATCATCAACGATTAATCCTGCATTCGCGCGGATTTTAGATTCAATATCTTCCGCAATTTTAGGGTTTTCGCGTAAAAACACTTTAGAGTTCTCGCGCCCTTGTCCTATGCGTTGCTCACCGTAGGAAAACCATGAGCCTGATTTTTCCACAATATTCGCCGCCACACCAAGATCGAGCAACTCGCCGAGCTTAGAAATACCTTCGCCATACATGATGTCAAATTCAACTTGGCGAAATGGCGGCGCCATTTTATTTTTCACGACCTTAACGCGCGTCTGGTTGCCCACGATCTCCTCTTTATCTTTGATCGCACCAATACGGCGGATATCAAGGCGCACAGAAGCATAAAATTTGAGCGCATTTCCACCAGTCGTGGTTTCTGGTGAGCCAAACATCACACCAATTTTCATACGAATTTGGTTAATAAAGATCACAATCGTACGTGAGCGCGAAATTGATCCTGTCAATTTACGCAACGCTTGTGACATTAAACGCGCTTGTAGCCCCATATGGCTATCGCCCATATCGCCCTCAAGCTCCGCACGCGGCACAAGCGCCGCCACAGAGTCGATTACCAATACATCCAGCGCACCAGAGCGCACCAGCGTATCCACGATTTCCAAAGCTTGCTCACCCGCATCAGGCTGCGCGATCAAAAGCTCATCCACATTCACGCCCAATTTTTTGGCGTAACCTGGATCAAGCGCATGCTCAGCATCCACGATGGCGCATGTTCCGCCTGATTTTTGTGCTTCCGCAATCACATGCAGAGCCAAGGTTGTTTTACCAGAGCTTTCTGGCCCATATATCTCAATAATACGTCCACGTGGCAAACCACCAATACCAAGGCCAATATCAAGGCCAAGCGATCCCGTGGAGATTGATTCAATATCCCTCGGGCTATGTTCACCATTCAGCTTCATAATCGAGCCTTTACCAAAGGCGCGTTCAATTTGCCCCAATGCGGCATCCAAAGCTTGTTGTTTTTCTTTTGTATTTGTAGACATATCAACGCCTTTTTTTAAGGGTGTTACACTCATAATTCTAATCTCCTCTTTCTGGCACAGATTCGCTGATCTTGCAACAAAGTGCGCCACATGTAATGGGTTTGTTCAACAGTTAAGAATCATTTTGTACCATTTTTGTTCCCATGTAAAGGCCAAAAAGAACAAAAGAGAACATTTTTTATTGCTTACCTCATTTCAAGAAAACATAAATTTTTATTGCATTCATTATGTCGCTAACATATACATATAAAAACAAAAAGGAAATAATAATGAAAAATATACAAAGCCTCTATACAAAAAATTTAAATGTTCGTGCTTTTCATTTAGTGGCAACAATACCAACGATGGTAGATATGAACATTGATGTAAAATTAGCCCTAGCTATGTGTAAAAGGCAAAAAGACACGCCACTTGTCCTTTTTCCAAAGGAGGTTCAATTATCACCAAGCATGTATGTATCGTGCGCAAAAATTTCAGAAGCAATGGTAGAAGCGTTAGGCGTTAAAGATAACGAGTTTATAAATATCGCTTACGACCCAAATCAAGACATGACAGAAACAGGAATTATTGTTATTAAAGCCCAGACACAGCAACATCCAGAATGGGTATTTGAAACTGATCTTTAACTCCCCAACACATCCTTAACCTTGGCGGCTAACTGCTTGAGCGTAAAGGGTTTGGGCAGGAAGAAAATATTTTCGCCCATATGATCTTTCAGTTTATCTTCGGTATAACCCGACATGAAAATGATCTTTAAATTCGGGCTGGTTTGACGCATACGTTGCGCAAGGGTCGGCCCATCCATAAGCGGCATCACCACATCAGTCACGAGCAGGTCGATGGTTTTCTCACTCTCGCGCTCCACAACTTTAAGCGCACTCTCACCGCTATCGGCGGTCAACACTTCATATCCCTTATTGCTCAACGCCCGTTGCGAGAATGTCCTCACCGCGTCTTCATCTTCCACCAACAAAATACACTCCGTACCCGTCAAATCCTTTGTTTCAACAGGCTCATATTCAATAACTTCGTCCTCTTCTTCGTCACTTTCCAACGCTTTGGGGAGATAAAGGATAAAGCTCGTGCCCTCACCGACTTTACTGACCACATCCAAAAACCCATCTGTTTGGCGAATAATCCCATAAACAGTCGCCAAGCCCAGCCCCGTGCCCTCGCCTACGCCTTTGGTGGTGAAAAACGGCTCGAAAATGCGCACCAAATTATCCTCAGGAATACCGCAACCCGAATCGCTGACTTTAATCCGCACCCAATGCCCGACAGGAAGCTCTTCGGAAATTAATTTACGCGGCTTGCGGTTGGTGAAATTTTCCGTCTCAATCGTGAGCACGCCCTTACCGCTCGCCAACCCCTCCATCGCATCGCGCGCATTCACCGCCAGATTGATCAAAACCTGTTCCATCTGCCCTTCATCAACTTTCACCAGCGATAGATTTTGCCCATGCACCATCTCCAGCTCAATATTCGCACCAATCAAACGGCGCATAAGGTGCGACAATTCGTATAAAATATCGCCCATATCATGGATCTTCGTGCGCAAGGTTTGCTGGCGTGAAAAAGCAAGAAGCTGACGCACCAGATTAGCCGCGCGGTTTGAGTTCTGCTTGATCTGCATAATATCGCCAAATGACGGATCACCCGGCTTATGTCGCAATAACAGCAAGTCGGAGAAGCCGATAATCGCCGTAAGCAGATTATTAAAGTCATGCGCCACACCGCCCGCCAATTGCCCAATGGCTTGCATTTTCTGGCTCTGCACAAATTGCGCCTCCAGCGATTTTTTCTCGGTCAGGTCAATAAAGTGGAGCACCGTATTTCCGTCGAATTTAAATTTACGCGCATGCATTTGCGCATCGACAATGTGGTTTTGCCCTTTATGTGTGCCGTTAAACGACATCTCAATCGGCTTCTCCAGCCCCTGTCCTTTTTCAATGCGCTCAAGCCCCGAGATAACCTCATCACGGCTTTCTTCGGTTAGAAGACTTTGAAAATCTACGCCCTCAAGGTCATGGATGGACTTGCCCAACGTCAGCGAAAAGGCGGTATTACAATCGGCGATTTTGCCGTCTTGATTAACCAAAATAATGCCAACAGGCGCTTCATCGAAAAATCGCTGGAAACGATCTTCGGAGGCTTTTAAGGCCATGCGCATTTCGCGCTCATTCGTCAGATCATGCACAACGGCGCGGGTACGCACGCGGTTTTCACCCTCGCGCACGATGACTTGGTTTACAGACGCGAGGAAGCTTTTGCCCCCCGGCCCTTTCATTTGAATTTCAACAATCTGGCGCGTGCCGCCTTCTTCGGTTAAATCGAACGGCGAAGCGCTTTCGGGCGGATTCACTAGATAGGTATGCAACACCGCGCTCTTGAGCAGCACTTGCAAATCTTCCCCCAACCATCGCGCAAACGTCGCATTCGCAAAAATAAAGCGCCCTTGTTCATTGACCGAGAAAAACCCCACGGGCGCGTTGTCAGTAAAATCAATCAGCTTCTCACGCTCATTACGAATGGCGGTATCGGCGGTATGTTTTTCCGTGACATCATCAATCCGCCAATGCACATATCCCGCGCGTCCCGTAATCGGTTGCCCCGTCACCAAAAGCCACCGTTCATGATCTTCATAGCGCGAAAACAACTCAATCGAATCCGTAAGGCCGCGATGCGCTTGATCGGCAAGCAAATGAAAATGCGCTTTGACTTCTTCGCTATGGTCGAATAACCGAAGCAGAGAATTATAATTCGGCGGCCCTACGCCGCGGCATAAACGCTCAAATTTCTGGTTGTAATACAAGGTATTATCGGCGCTATCAGTAATCAACCGCGCCCCGCGTGAGCCTTCCATAACCTCACGCACCAGCTCCAATTGCTCATCCAGCTTTTTTTGCGTCTTGTAGCCGCGAAAAATCACAAAGCCAACCAAGCAGCTAAGGACAAAGGCAAAGCCCGTAAATAATTTCATCTCATATTCAAGATTCGTCGCAAAAAAGAGCAGCCCCAGACACACCGAAAACACCACAAACAACACCAGCACAAACAAGGCATCATAGCTCCGCTTCACCGGCGGCGCGCTTTGGCGCGAAGGTGTAGCTTTGTGATGGCGTTTGATAAATTCAGAATGATCGAGCTTCATGGCTCAAGAATGGCATATTTTAGCCGATAAAAACAACCACAGCGCGTCACGTGCAAACGGATGCGCACAGGAATTTTTAACTACAGAGTGCACAAGAGAACGCAGAGGAAATATAATAAAACTCTGTCTATCTCTGCGCGCTCTGTAGTTAATAAACGAAATTGCATTATATTTGCATAATGCGCACGCATTTGTTATTGTATCTTTATACAAACCTAAAAATTTAAAAACGAGGACGATATGACTTTAGATTTAGATAAAAAAGAAATTACATTAACTGTAGATATAGATAAAAGAGGTCTACCCGATGACTTTTTTAAAACTCGCGGTAGCCACCCAGCATTCACGCGTGAAGCTCAAATTCAATATGAAGTCGGCAACGAACTATATGGAATAACAGGACCATGGGCTAAAAAAAACGGTTATTATAAAAAAGAACTTCAATCTTTGTTTGGTAATGAAGCCGCTCAGAAAAGCGATGAGGAACTTAGCCAGCATGAAAAATACCTTTCGCGATGGCAGGGCCGCTCAAGATGCACTTCAGGAAGCTGAGCGTCATCGAATACAAGTAACCATAAACATTTCAAATCCGCAATTTATGAATGAAAGTTTTTATGACGCCATTAATAGTAATCCAAACGATGCGATAGCTGCACTCCAAAGAATTGCTCAAGAATCAGCAAATGCACACGCCGCATCAATTTATAGATTAGAAACACAAGCAAATATTCGTGAGATTGCACACCCTGATTAAAAATAGCCCCCGCACAAAAAACTCTAACGCCCGCGCTTCTTAAACACGAACGAGATCACTTCCGCCACCGCTTGGTATTGCTCAGCGGGGATGGTTTCTTCGATATCGATTGTCGCATAAAGCGTACGCGCCAAAGGTTTATTTTCATACAAGATAATATTGTTTTCTTTTGCGACTTCACGAATGCGCAAGGCCACCTCATCTATCCCTTTCGCCACACATAGCGGCGCTTCCATGGTTTCAGGATCGTACTTCAAAGCGATGGAATAATGCGTCGGGTTGGTGATCACCACATCCGCCGAAGGCACAGCCTGCATCATACGTTGGCGCGCGCGCTCCACACGCAATTGCCGAAGCTTGGCTTTCACATGCGGATCACCTTCGGTCTGTTTATATTCATCCTTGACCTCTTGCTTTGTCATGCGCATTTTTTTCGCATGTTCATAACGTTGATACATCAAATCCACCACCGCAACGATCATCAAAGTCACCAGCACCCCGATCATCAACCGCACCGTTAGTATCTTCATCTCCAGCAACAACAACGCCATCGGCATGCCGATTAAATGCTCGAACTTATCAAAATACGGGTAGAGAATAATCACTCCCACCACAGAAATAATGCCGATTTTCAAAATGCCTTTGGCAAATTCCATGAGAGAGCGCATCGAAAACAAGCGCTTAAACCCCTTAACGGGTGAAATCTTACCAATATCAGGCTTGATCGATTCAGGCGCAAATAATGGCCCGACTTGTAAAAACGGCCCCAAGAACGCCGCCAGCATTAAAAACGCGAGCGGTAATGCCATCACCAACAACACCTGTTTAACCCCGCCGCCTACGGCTTTCAATCCCCCTGGCATAGTCGGATACGCGGAGGCCCGCTCCAAATACGCGATCATGATTTCGTTCAACCCCGAAAAAACATAAGGCGACATCGCGGCAATCACGATAGTTGCAGTAAACAACATCACCCAATTATTGACCTCACGCGATAGGGCGACTTGCCCTTTTTTGCGCGATTCCTGAAGCTTTTTCGCGGTTGGGTCTTCGGTTTTCTGGGCGTCGTCTTGCTCTTCACTCATTTTTTACTGCGCAATCGACAGGAAAAAAACCATGCCGTCCTCAAACTGCGCCAGCCAATACATCAACATCGCTGGCCCCACGATCATCAACAACACAATCGACAACAGAATTTGAACGGGCAATGCTAAAATAAACACCTGAATTTGTGGCATGAGGCGGGTTAAAACACCCATCCCGACATAAATCAAAATCGTCAGCATGATAAACGGCGCCGCCAGCATCACACCAATATTAAAGCTCGTCCCCACCGTGCGCGCCACCATTTCCGCCATAGATCCAAAATCGGGAATCGAGCCAATGGGAAATAGCTCGTAACTCTCGATAATCCCCATAAATAAAAGGTGATGCATATTGGTCACAAACAGCAACACCACACCGCTCACCGACAACAAAGCCCCCATCAACGAGCCTTGCGCCGCCATCGACGGATTAAAAATCTGCGCATTCCCAAGGCCAGAAGAAATCGAAATCACCTGCCCCGCCGTATCCATCGCGCTAATGAGCGCCCGTGCAAGCGTGCCGAAAAACAGCCCTATAATAAATTCCATCAATATCAACATAAATAGCCCAATGGTCGAGGGCATCGGCGACGGCATATACGGCATAGCAAGCGGAAATAATGCAAAAGACAGCGCCACCGCGACATGCAGCCTCACCCGCGCCGAAACAAACGAATCCCCCACCCCTGGCATAATCATGATCGCCGTGCCAAGGCGTACAAATGTCAACATAAACGCCAAAGCGCCCGTCGCCATAAATGTTTCAAGTGCCGATTCCATGGGATGCGTTTACCCCCCGATCATCTTATCAGCAAGCTCTTGCATGAAAATGACGAGTGTATTCATCATTGAGGGCAGAAAAACGAATAGCGCGAGGAAGATCGCCAGAATTTTTGGAACAAACACCAGCGTGATCTCCTGCACTTGCGTCAGCGCCTGCACCAACGCAATCGCAACCCCGACAAACAACCCAATCAATAAAATCGGCGCGCCGATCTGAATCGATATCAGCAACGCTTCCTGAAATGTCTCTATTAATTCACCATCGGTCATTAGAATCATAGAATACCAGACCTGAGGCGCAGCAGAAAGTTTTAGTTACAAGGTCAAAAAAGATTGCATAATTGAAACTCGTGGGTTATACATAAATTACAGCGATGGAAAACGATATGTTTAACAGAAAGAACGAGCAACTTATATTTACGCCAGAGAGCAATGACACCATCTCTGCGCCGAGCATTGAAGCATACTTTGAAAGCGCAATCGTGCAAACCAATTTCGCGCTGGAACATCAGTTAGGGGAATTAGGCACGGACTTAAGAAAGAACATCAATCGAGTAAAAGTTAAGGAAACACTTGAAAAAGATGATCCTGAACTGTCAAATTGTCATGCAGGTTTTGATTATAGAACTAATCATATTTCATATACTCCCATTTCATTGAGACAAAATAAAATTGACAATTCAGAAAACCTTACATTGTTTTTTCAAACTCGCATTCATGAAATAACGCATGCCCTGCAATATGACATAAATAGAGCATACTGTATGGACACAGACCCAACCCAAAATATAATACTTTCACCATTGTCATTTTTAAAAGCATGCAATTTACAAGAAGATGACGCCGAAGTAAAAGGAACAGTTATTAGTTCTATTCGGTCACGTATGCTTAAAGAAATAGGTCGATTTGATCTGGATAAGTTAACACCAAACTCAGAATTTTTAAAAGAATACTTTGAAAAAATCTACAGCGATGTAAAGCAAGATAGACGGACAGAGGAAAAAATAAATTTCTGGCTAGTAAAGCACTCGTCAGTCGATTCGTATAACAAAAGAAGCCTTCGAGAGTATTTTCAAAAATCTCTATACGCAAAAATAAACGGCCTTACCCCAATAATAGCACGCATTTCCGACAGCGATATTCAGAGTATCGGTGATTCTTTCGGGCCAAATTTATTTTGTGATGAAAATGGTGAGATTTTAGAAAAAGCACGCGAGCCATTGAATTTAAGATTTTCTCAACGCGCCATGGTAAATACACTCGAACGTCTTTGGCGCATCGAAGATGAAGCATCACTGCCCACCACCGATGAAGTTTTAGGCCGAAACCAACCCTAAATCGGCATCCGCATAATATCTTGATATGCGCTGATCATGCGATCACGCACGGAGACCACGGTCTCTAGCGTGAGTTCAGCCGCTGAAACTGCGGCAACCACATCGGTTATATCTGCATCACCTGTAATAGCCTTGGCGGACATTTCCTCGCTTTTATGCATGGTTTGGATGGCATCGGATGCCTTGGATTTGAGAATATCACCAAAGCTAATACCGCCGCTGCCGCCAGCTTCGCCCTCACCCTCGGTTTCTTCCGCGCCCGTTGCGCGCGCCATATTCGACATTTTCGAATACGCGTTCATGGCCATATTGGGGTCGATCATTTTATCCATCATAATTCATTATACCTCTTTTATCGTGCTCTGAGCAATTCAATCGTGCGCATCATCATCGTGCGCGATTGCTCGACCATCCCTAAATTCGCCTCATATGAGCGTTGTGCCTCGCGGATATCCATCATCTCCACCAAAGGCTCAACATTGGGCATTTTCACATAACCATTTTCGTCCGCCGCAGGATGATCGGGCATAAATTTCAGCTTAAAACTATCGCCTTTTTCTTGTTCAATCGAATCCACTTCAACTTTGGAAAAGCCCGCCGCGCGGTCCATGCGGTTTTTAAAAGAAATATTCTGACGGCGATAAGGGTCCGCGCCCGGCGTATCGCCCGTAGTCGAGGCATTCGCCACATTTTCTGTGATCACCCGCACCCGCGTGCCTTGCGCGCGCATACCACTAGCGGAGATTTCCATTGCGTTTAAAAGTTCACTACCCATCGTCTATATCCTCCCTATCCTATCGGCCCAAAGCCGTTTTAATCAGTGAAATATGTTTTTGATACAAATTGGTCATCATGTTGTAATCCATCATCGTTTCACCGGATTTGAACATCTGCTCTTCCATAATCACCGCATTCCCCGCAGGCGCAACCTCATATGTCTTGCGCTGCTTCTTCGGGTCATTCATATCAACCTTACCCGCCATCGGCATATGAGAATCATCGGTAGTCGCCACACTCACGCGGCTAGAGCTTTTGCCTGAAATATTTTTCAAAACAGCGGTAAAATCTGCCTCTTTAACATCCATCGGTTGAAAATTCGGCGTATCGGAATTGGCAATATTTTGCGAAATAACCTTCTGGCGCTGGTTCAAATAGTCCATCTTCGCGCCAATAGCCTTGAATAATGTGATTGATTCCGTAGTCATTGTTTAAATCCTTTAAGCCGTTTATGCTTTGATCCTAGGTTTAACAATGCGAAAGCCGTGCCAAATGGTCGATGAATATGATGATGGACGAAAAATCATAAGTGATGACGCGCTAAAACCCTCAAATATAACGGATAAACCAAAGCGCCAAACTGCCGTCGCCCTCACCGAAGGCGCGGAATTGGGCGATGCCCCCTCCATCACAGCCGCAGGACGGGGTAAAATTGCCGAGCAAATCTTAGCGCTCGCCTTTGAAAACGGGATTAATGTACGCCAAGACAGCGCCTTAGCTGAAATGCTCGCGCAAATCGAACTTGACAGCCCCATCCCCAGCGAGGCATTTATGGCAGTCGCAGAAATTCTATCCTATGTCTACCAAGCCAACGGCAAACCAAACCCGTTTAATGTCAGCTTGGCCAATGATGGAAAATGGATGAAAGAGGGAGATAAATCATAATGGATGCAATAGACGGCGGAGGCTTGGATCTCCTTAAAATGATACTGGCATTGATATTTGTACTCGGGCTTATGGGTGCATTAACGCTCGCACTGAAAAAACTCGGCCTATCGGGGCATATCGGCGCGACAGGGAAGAAAGGCCGATTAAAAGTCATCGAAAGCATCGCCCTCGATTCCAAACGCCGCCTCGCAATTATCGCCCGTGACGATGTACAACATCTGGTAATACTTGGGAGTAATAGCGAAACTGTAGTTGAAACCGATATTCCACGCGTGAATAATGAAAGTTATGATTCCTAGAATTTTCATCGCCGCGCTGTTTGGGATTTTGGCATTCGCCCTGCCCGATCTTGCGCATGCCCAAGCCATCAACATTGATCTGGGTCAAGAAGGCGACGGCACTGTAACTGGCCGAGTCGTGCAATTGGTCTTGCTTTTAACCGTACTCTCGCTCGCGCCGTCTATACTCATTATGATGACGAGCTTCACGCGCATTGTTGTGGTGCTGTCATTTTTGAGAACTGCGATTGGTATTCAACAAACTCCGCCCAATACGGTGATGATCTCCCTCGCGCTTTTCCTCACATTTTTCATCATGGCGCCCACGTTGCAAAAAGCATATGAGCTGGGCGTTGCCCCGTTAATGAATGAAGAAATCGACGAAGTGCACGCCTTCGAACAAGGCATAGTACCGTTCAAAGAATTCATGGTTACGCATGTACGCCCAAAAGATTTGGAATTGTTCATGGAAATGAGCGAGACAAAAATGCCGGAAAAAGTCGTCGACGTTCCGCTACAAGTGCTCATCCCGTCTTTTATGATTTCCGAATTGCGCCGCGCATTCGAAATTGGCTTTATGCTGTTTTTGCCGTTTTTGATTATTGATCTGGTGACCGCATCAATTTTGATGTCGATGGGGATGATGATGCTCCCACCCGTGACGATTTCTCTGCCGTTTAAGATTATATTCTTTGTGCTGGTTGACGGATGGTATCTCATCTCCGGCACCATGATCCGAAGCTTCGACCCCACGAATATCCCGATACCGGGTTAGGGCTTCCTTTATCTCAAAATAGAGAATGAAACGTCAGGTATACATGATAGGTTTCTAATTCTCTCATGAGTGGTTTGAAAACTATCATTAAACTGATCAGACAATTTAAATATACGTTCAAAGCCTGAGAATATCTCATTGCCCTCCAAAGTCATATCTTCAACAAAATCTGCAATATAATGATCTGGCACATCACCAAATTCGACCAAAAAATTTTTGTTCCGCATGTAAATACTCCCTGTTTATTTTTCATTATGTTCGAGCAATTTGTAATATTATTGCAAGAAAAAATATGTTTTGAAATCTTATTGCGCGACTGGCGTACCCTCAACCTCTTCACTCTTATAACTCGTAAGGAAATCTTTAAATAAATCCACCTCCGATACCACATTCATTAATGTCTCACGGTTTGAGAGCGCACCGCTTTGGCGGGGGCGGGTGATGACTTCGAAAACTTTGAACTTCGCGGTTTGGGCCATTGAATCGGTATATTTCTCACGGATATTCGCAAGGCCCACACGATCCCCCGCCAAATTCATCGCCACCGCGCGCTGCATCAACAACGCCGCATGCGCATCGCTTAACGGACGCGTCAGCGACATATTTTCATCCAAAACTACATCCCCCAAAGCCTCCGCCGCATCATCCCAATACGCCGCACGCCAAGCAATATCAGCACGCAAACGGTTAACCGCTGGTGTTTGCTCTAAAGTATTGAGCGATTCCAACGCTTGGTCTGGTCGTCCTTTTTGTGAAGCCGCCCGAGCACGCATCAACGCAATCGTTTGATACCGCACCTTCGTTTTAAATTCTTCAGGCTGTTTGTCCAAATTATCCGCCGCCACATTCAGCGCATCAATCGCCGCATCCGTTTGATTATCCAGCAACCGCAACGCGGCAACCCGCACACCTATGCGATAAATTTCACTACCCTCCAAACGGTGATCCAATTGATATTTCAGCAAATCCCCCGCACGATCTAACAAATCCGCATCCGCCAAATGCTCCGCCAAACGCTCGGTAATCTTGTTGCCTTTTTCATCGAGCGGCACAAGCTCCTTAAACTCATCATAAATTGAAATCGCATTGAGCGGCGACACATCACTCAAACGATCGCTCAATAGCACTTCGGCAAACATGTCCGCCATATCCCCCGCCACACGTCGTCCCAACGGCGTACCATCATCATAACTCACCGCATCGCGCATGATTTTCAAACCTTTAAGATATTCGCCGTCATCAAAATATGTGCGCCCCAACCAATAATTAATCTGCACCTCAAGCTCATCGCCGCGCCATGCGTAACGCAAGCGCTCAAGATTATCGATCGCCTGCTTACTCGTGATCTCCTTCTCTCCCAATTGCAAACGAGTCAACGCCAGCCCCGCTTTCGCGCGATACATATCATCACGCCCACTGGCTAAATTCTCCCAGAGCTTTTTGGTGACATCCAGCTTACCCGCCTGCCGCGCCGCTTCGCCTTGCAGATATTGCAGCGCCGCGCGTTGAGGCGAGGTCATATCTTTTTTGTTCGATTCCGCAATATCAAGCAAGATCGTCGCCCGCGTCAAATCGCCGCCACGCAGCATAATTTCCGCAAAATCAGGAAAAATTCGGTTTTGTAAAAGCACCGGATAGTCATATAAAACGGCTAAATTTTTTGGAAAAATCTCATAAGCTTGTTGCCAATCCCCTTCATCCGCCAGCACCAACGCCCGCCAGAATTGCACCTCTTCAAAAGGCTTTAATGCATCTTTACTAAGCGCATTATAAGCCTCCAAATTATGATGCGTCAGCGTGCTCGCGGCGCCAAAAAGAGCGCCAAATTCAGGACTATCCCAAAGGCCTGAACGCTCGCGCGCTGCATATTCCAAAGCCCCGAGCGCCTCCGCACCCATCCCATTGGCCAAATACATTTTACCCAGCGTCAAAATGCTTTCACTTTGTGAATTTTCAGGCTGGTCTTTTAATCCACTTAAAACAACGCGACGATTTTCCTGCACCACAGTAATCCCGCCCAATGTCCACGCGGCAAAATCGAAAATACGCTCCCGATTGGCTGGCGCTTTAATACTTTGGTCGACTTCGTAATTATGATCCATTATCCGCATGGATTTTAGTAACGCTTCATCCACAAGACTCAGCCCGTTAGGACGTGATATTTCCACACCGCCGCGAACGATCTCCACCTTTAAATCATCTACCTTGGATACAACATTCAACCCAATGGGCGAAGGTAAAACATCAAAATCGACAAACTCCCGCGCTTCACCTGCAAACTGATCAGCATCGGTCACGGTTACCGCAAAAATTTTCTGCCCATTATAAGGGGAATTTAGCGCAACCACTGTACGCGCCCCTTCCAATGGCCACAACAACTTACCACTGCGCGCATCACCGCGCTCCACACCAACGCGTTTAGGCTCTTTCCCTGCTTTCGGATCAAGATCGCCGCTGACGAACAAACGCCATAAAACGCCGCCCCCTTTACCCTGCACGACTTTGTTATCCACGGTATTAATTGTGAAAACTTTAGCATTGGTCGCGCTGATTTCTTCAATCGGCTTAAATTCAGCCGCCAAAGGCCCACTGACCTGCGGCGTTAATAACGCATCGGTTCGATCATTCACCAACCAAATCTTATCGCGCAATTCAAACGCCGCCATACCGAAATTATTGGTCGACGATATCGTCACCAAACTTGGCTCTTCGCGCATTTCTAATTTTACAGGAGATGCGCTCTCCGCCTCTTGCGGTTCGACGAGTGCTGATTCCGCAGGTGGTAATTCTGTAATCTCAGAAGCATTTTCAGCTTCACCCTCAGCTATAGATTCTGGCTCAGTTTTTGTTTCAGGAGTGACTTCAACAGGTTCCTCGACCTTCTCTTCAACCTTTACAGCCGCAACCTTAGGCTCCTCAACTTTTTCAACGATTTCAACCGATGAAACCACGCCTTTCCCGCCCGCAGGATTATAAACATCGATAATCACTTTTTTATCAATTTTCAAATCACGAATACGGCTTTCGGCTGGAATACGCAATTGCACACGCGCTGGGTCTGAAGATAAAATCTCCAAAGCCTCAATATTGCCAACTTTTGTAGTTTTGGCGCTTGATAAGTCAAACGCAGCGGCATTTTTAAACTCGACATTCACAGTGGCGCCATCACGAACAACGCGATATTCCACATCCCTCAGCCAGTCAAAAACCAGCCGTGAATAAGCATCATGCGCACCAAGCCGCACACGCACAGCATCCGCGGCCAAAACCGCACTGCTCCACGTGGTTAAAATAACCATCATACAGAAGAAGCAAATTATTGAAATTTCACGATTTTTCATTGTGATTCAAACTGCCACAGCACCCCTTAAATCTCAAGAACCCTTGATGATATCCGCAAAACTATATGAGGATTGTATTTATATATCACCTTTTAACGCATATCAAAATTTACAAGGGTACGCGTCTGTCCATCATCTTTCATCACAACAATATCCACACGTCGTGCATAAGAAAGACGTTCCTCATCACTCACATCTTTGGATAAATCGCCATAACGCGCGCTCGATAGACCGCGTATTGTCATCGGTTTTTGATAACCGCCGCTCTCCAGCATCGCTGAAACCGCACCAGCCCGCGCGAGCGATAACGCCCAATTTGAATTATAACCTTTATCACTTGGCTCCGCGGGGCGCGGGTCTGTGTGGCCAATTACTTCGATACGATTACGAATACGGGTCAATGCTCCACCAAGCGCAAATAAAGTTTCTTTACCCCCATCCGATACGTTGGCCTCCCCAGTTTCAAATAACAAACGATCAGGCACAGAGATTATCAGCGCATCACGTTGGGGAATCATCGTAATATCTTTTAGCTTTTCATTACGCGCAATCGCATTGGCTATTACCGATTCTAAATAACTCAAACTCTGAGCCTTAGAGAAGTCGATTTTATCAATATTCACAGCATCTTGCGCACCGCTTTGCATTTCGGCAGCGAAGGTTTTGGTGAATTGATTCTGCAGACCATTCGTGATCTCATTCCATTCTTCCTCCTGTGGTGCGCTCATGGAATACAGCAACACAAAAAACGTCAACATTAACGCCATAACATCAGTGAATGTTATCAACCACAGCGGCGCTCCGCGCTCGGTCGCGTATCGCTTTCCCCTTTTCATGGTAGCGCCTCCGATTTATCGATAAATGCGAGCGGGTCGAAAGGCGCATAATGGCTAAAAACCAGATCAATCATCCCCTCTTCCCCCGACTTAAGGCCAATAGTCATCTGTTTACTTGGCAAGCCCGCGTCTTCAAGCCGATCTGCAATTTTGGATAAGGCAAAATTCTCATTCATGAACACCTCTGCATTTTCTGCCATTATGGTCGAAGGCTCTGTCGCGATGTTTAAAATCATATCCATTTTATAAGTCACGTCACGCTGTGTTTCCATTAATGTCACGAGCAGCGGCAAAAGATTAACTTGATCGCCGCCGCGCGCAGCAGGAGCCGCAGCAACGCCGTCCAATGTCCGCGTCAAAGATGCTTGAAAATCTGCAAACGGCAGACGCATATACATCACCGTTCCAAAACGATTCTGCTTCGATTGCACCCCCGCAATTTGTGATTTAAATAGTCCCTCAATTCTATCGAGCGCACTACCTAGATTATTGTTTTCCGTCTTATCCACCGCCAACCCAGGCGGCGTGATATCCACTGCCTCACGCGTAGAAAACGCGGTTTTCAAACTGTTGAGAACAGGGGCAGATTTCGAAAGATCATAAGAAGACATCGAATTTAAAATAATAAAAAACGACAGCAACATAATGAAAAGCGACAATGCAAGATACTGATTTGCCATGATTTATTATAAGTACTTTCGATTAAAAATGACAGTTAGGTACGCAGCAAATAATTGAAGCACAAAGCGATATTTATCGCGCTTCTAATTCCCCAACAAATCAGGCAATTGTTTTTGTTCCGCCAGCATAATAGTAATGGTACGGGCGCGTTCAGGGTTCATCGCGGCCAAAATCGGCGAAAGTTTGCGCTCCGACATCCGCGACATCACCGACACCAATATATCCAGATCAAGCGTATCAAAAATGCGCGCTGCATCTTTGGGCTTCATGTTCTCATAAATTTTAACCAAGCTGACAATACGTGCTTCTTCTTGCTCGGATTGTTGCTCCAGCAAGCCTTCAAGGCTTGTACGAAGGCGGGATAATTCCTGATATTTACGATCAAGTTCTTGCTCAGCAGCTTTCAATAACGCCTCGCGCGTCATCATTTCCTGTTCTCGCGCATCAAGCTGTTTGCGACGTTTAGCAAGATCCTCAAACACTTCACTGGTGATGGGCGAAAATTCAACTTCATCTTCACTCGCATCACGCCAATTTCCAGATTTTTCATCCATTTTTTCGTCAATTTCTTCAGCCTTCGCCGCCGCACCTTTTGCATCCGGCTTAGTGTCCGCTTTGTTCTCGCCTGATTTTAAAGCGTCTTGGCTAGGCATAGACACATCACTTTTATCTTTTTTGTCTTCCGCGTGAGCGCTGCCGTTGAACGTGCGTAAGCCTGTCGCAAAATCGACCAAACGAATGGAAAACGACATAAAAGCCACCAAAATTAAAACTGGCAAAATACGTATGCGCGCAACCCAAGGCGATGTTACCCGTGCATTTTTACGTGTGTTTTTTGCGCGTAACGACTTGGTCATCTACGCCCCCTGCTTATGATGTAATGCGGCGAGCAATTCCCGCTCAGCCTCGCTGATATAGTCTTCTTCGCCATCATCCACACTTTTCGATTCATATTCTCGATCTTGAATAAAAAATGATGGGGGCTCCATACGCTCATTTTTTGCCTTAGGCGCTTTTTCCAAACCATCAACAAAACTATCCGCATTTTTCTGCGGCTGTGACTGGGTCTGAGATTTGGCCTGTGAAGCACCGCCACGTTTCCGATCACTAACTGAATCCGCAAGACGCGATGCCATATTATCACTGACTTCATTCAAATTTCGCAATTCATCCGCCATCTTTTTGGAATCATGCAACAAATCTTCAAGGTTACGCGCCGCCACATCACCCGTTTTGCGCAAGGCATGAATCGCATTTTGCGCATCATCAATATTGCGCCCCAACTCATCCATCAAACCCTTCATTTGCTCACGCTGTGTTTTAAAGGCATTTAAACTTTTCGTCAGGCGGAGCGCAAAAAATATGGTGCCGATTAAAGCAATCAAAACAATGCAGTCCATAAAAAAACTCAGATATTGCATGACTATTCTTCATCCGTTTCAGGTTCGACATATTCATTAATCCGCACCGCTATATGATCTTGCTTTTGCCCCACAGGCCCACGAAACATCGGGAAATGCCCGCATCGCAATTCCAAATCATCCGCCGTGCGCGTACTAAACATGATGCGTTGCCCAACCTTCCAGTTGAGCATCTCCCCCAAAGACATTGTTTTTTCACCCAAAATTGCCTGCAACTGCACATCCGTTTTATACAGCTCTTCGGTCAAATGGTTCTCCCAAATGGAATCGCGCCCGAATTTCTCCCCCATAAACATCTGAAGCAGTAATTCCCGAATAGGTTCAAGCGTCGCATAAGGAATGAGAATCTCAACACGCCCGCCGCGATCACCCATATCCACACGAAGCCGCGCAAGCACGCAAGCGCTGTTGCCTTGGGATATTGTCGCAAAGCGTGGGTTTGTTTCCATACGGTCCAACCCGAAACTTACAGGCGATAACGGATCAAACGCCGAAGATAAATCACTCAACGTGACCTGCACCATTTTTTCAACCAGCTTGGTTTCAATCGTCGTATAAGGCCGCCCCTCAACACGGATCGCGGGCGTGCCTTTACGCCCACCCAACAACACATCAACAATAGAATAAATCAGCGCTGAATCCGTAACCAATAACCCGTTATTATCCCACTCCTCTGCCTTAAACACCGAAATCATCGCGGGCAAAGGAATAGAGTTAATATAATCCCCAAAACGCACGGTGGAGACTTGATCGAGGGACACCTCAACGTTATCCGTCGTCAAATTACGCAAAGATGTCGACATTAAACGCACAAGGCGATCAAACACGATATCGAGCATCGGCAGACGTTCATAATTGACCATCGCCGAATTGATCAGCGCCATCACACCAGAGGCTTCACCTCCCGCGTGTGCGTCATCGTCAAAACCTAGTAGTGAATCAATTTCATCCTGGTTGAGAATCCGCGAGCCACCATCATCGTCATCCATATCATCAAAATCAGGCATAGCATCGCCGCCGCCATCCTTATCCCAGGATTCCGTCATGGCTTGATCTTCGGCGCTCATCGCGCCTTCATCAGTTGGTGTCTGTGTTTCGGTATCGCTCATACCCTGTGCTTTATCCTATCAACTATGTTACACAACACGATC
>JBBKXA010000155.1:0-6418 GCA_037969235.1 Bdellovibrionales bacterium
GTGAATGTGGTGCTCAGTGGTGTTTTGGGGTTACCGTCATGGAGGAAATCCATACTCATATCCATGATCGTTTCACCATTGTAAGTGATCAACGCGCGCCCGCTGTCTGTATATTTCCCCAAAACCGTGGCCTCTACGCCGCGCTTAGCGAACAGCGCAATAAGTTTAGCCGTGTTTTCAGGAGGCACGGCAAAGGTCATACGCTCCTGAGATTCGGAAATCCAAATCTCCCACGGCGCCATGCCGGGATATTTCAGCGGCACACGTTCAAGCTCAACATGAAAACCACCGCTGCCTTCCGCCATCTCGCCGATAGAAGATGACGTTCCACCCGCACCACAATCGGTGGTCGCATTAATCCAGCCCGTATCGCGGATTTCTTTAATCAACGCATCGCCCATCTTTTTCTGCGTGATAGGATCGCCGATCTGCACGGCTGTCGCAGGCGATCCTTCATCAAGCGCTACGGAGGAAAACGTCGCTCCGTGAATACCGTCGCGCCCAACGCGTCCACCAGCAACAATAATGTTATCCCCAGCTTTTGCACATTTTTCATGCCCGGGCTTACCATTGATTTCCCGCGGGATCAGGCCAACTGTCCCCACGAACACCAACGGCTTACCCACAAAGCGATCATCGAAAGTCACAAAACCTTGCGGGGTAGGGATGCCTGATTGATTGCCGCCCGCTTCCACGCCATCAATCACGCCTTTCATGATGGTTTCGGGTTGCAGCACGGGGATAGTTTTATTCTGATCACGGTAAAATTCCACAGACTTACGCGGATCAGCAAGGCAAAATCCGTAGATGTTCGCCACAGGCTTTGCGCCTTTGCCAAACGCCATGCAATCACGGTTCACGCCCACAATCCCCGTAATCGCGCCGCCAAAGGGGTCAAGCGCGGAAGGAGAGTTGTGAGTTTCAACTTTGTGGGTGATCACGTAATTATCATCGAAAATGATACCGCCCGCATCATCGGTAAATACGGACACGCAAATATCGTTTTCGCCTTGCGCTTCTCGAATATCAACGGTCGCGCGGCGAATATAGTGTTTGAAAATGCCATCCTGTACGTCATCAATCGGCGCGGCAAAGGTTGTGTGTTTACAATGCTCCGACCAAGTTTGTGCGAGTGTCTCAAGCTCCAAATCCGTAGGATTGCGACCTTCGGCTTTGAAATAATCGCGCACGGCTTGCATATAAGATAGCGTCATGCCAAGCGGGCCTCGGCGCGTGCCATCTTTATTGGCTATGCCTTGATTGCCAATCAGCCCCAACTCTGCATCGCTGACATTGAGGTCAACTTCATCGACTTGCGCTTCCTGACCTTCGAGATTGACCGTTGGCACGATTACATCCATTCCGCCATCAGCTTTGAATTGTTTGGCGGATTTAATGGAGCTGCGTTGGATCAGGCTGTTTGATAGATTTTGCGAGAGTGCTTCGATATCGCTTTTTTCCAGATTGCCTTTTATGAGATAAAGTTTTGATGAAAAGCAGGCGTTGTCGTTATCTGCGCCTATTAATGTAAGTAATTCTGCGGTGGTGTGTCCTATATTATCGGTTACGCCAGGTAGATAGCCGATTTCTAGTGCCCAATCAAAATCATCGGGTAGATCTGTCGCCTTTTGCGTTACAGGGTTGACCAAGCTTTCGATGAAACGCTTATCCACCGCCATCGGATGCGCACTCGTATATACATCCACAACCCGAACACTCGCGTTTTTTCCGCGCGCCGCCAGTGATTTTTCCAATGTTTTTCCGCGTCCATCTTCGATAGGGGCTAGAACTTCGATGCGTGTGGCCATATACTTTAAACTAACTGTTGATCTTGTTGCTCACGGGCATTAAATAGAAAAGCGTTATAGATTTCAATATCTCATCAAAGATTAAATGCACATGGCTACTGTAAAATTAAATATCAACGATATGGACGTCGAGGTCGAGGCTGGTACAAGCATCCTACAAGCCGCGCAGAGTCTAGGTATCGAAGTCCCCCACTTTTGCTATCATGAGCGTTTAACCGTTCCTGCAAATTGCCGTATGTGTTTAGTCGAAGTCGAGGGCGGCCCTCCAAAACCACAAGCATCATGCGCTTTAGCGTGTGGTGAGGGGATGAAGGTTAAGACTGATTCTCCTATGGTGAAAAAGGCGCGTAAGGGCGTGATGGAGATGTTGCTCATAAATCATCCTCTTGATTGCCCAATTTGTGATCAGGGTGGTGAGTGTGATTTGCAGGATCAGGCCATGGGTTATGGGTTTGATCGCTCACGATATTCTGAAAATAAGCGCAGCGTTAAGGATAAAGAGCTTGGGCCATTAATTAAGACGGTTATGACGCGCTGTATTAACTGTACGCGTTGCGTACGTTTCGCCGAAGAAGTCGCAGGAACGCCAGTACTCGGGCAGCTTAATCGCGGTGAAGATGCGGAGATTGGAACTTTTGTTGGTGAGTTGGTACAGACCGAGTTATCAGGGAATTTGATTGATATCTGCCCCGTTGGTGCGTTGACGAGTAAGCCATACGCGTTTAAAGCGCGCCCTTGGGAGCTTACAAAAACGGAAACTATTGATGTCCACGACGCAGTTGGATCAAATATCCGCGTGGATGTAAAGGGCAGGGAGGTGATGCGCATCCTTCCACGCTTGCATGATGATGTGAACGAAGAATGGATTAGTGATCGCACACGTTTTGCCTATGATGGTTTGAATAATACGCGTCTCGATCGTCCATATATTCGTGATGTTGATAGCGGCAAGTTGGTTGAAGCCAGTTGGGATCAAGCATTTGCGTTTATCGTCGAGAAGCTAAATGGCCTCAAAGGTGAGGAAATCGCAGGATTAGTCGGCGATTTGGTAGAAGGCGAATCGATTGTTGCGCTTAAAGATTTGCTTAAGGGCCTTGGTTCGCCGCACATGGACTGTCGCACAGATGGGTCACAATTTGATCCGATGAACCGCTGTGGATATCTCTTTAACTCCACGATAGCTGGGATTGATGAGGCGGATGCGATTTTGATTGTAGGTGCAAATCCGCGTCATGAAGCGTCATTGATAAATGCACGTATACGCAAGGCTGTGTTTGAGCGCCGTGTTCCTGTGGCTGTTGTAGGTGAGGCGGCTGATCTTGGATACAAATATTATCATGCAGGCACGAATTTTGCCGCGCTTGAGAAAATGGTAAAAGATCATAAGGGTAATGTTAAGGCTAAAAAGCCTATGATTATTGTTGGATCTGGAGTTTTTGAAGGCGAAGATGGGGCAGCTATTCACAAAAAGCTTTATGCCATTGCTGAAGATTTGGGATGTATTAAAAAAGGATGGAACGGGTTTAACGTTTTGCACCGCGCCGCAAGCCGTGTCGCTGCACTTGATGTTGGTTTTGTTCCGCGAGATGGTGGTAAAGGCTTTAGCGATATTATTGATGGCACGAAAGACGGCTCTATAAAGGCGCTTTATCTTTTGGGCGCAGATGAGTTTGACGCACGTTCACAAATCGGCTGGAAATGCTTCACAGTTTACCAAGGTCATCACGGGGATCACGGGGCGGCGCGGGCGGATGTAATTTTACCGGGGGCGGCTTATACCGAAAAAGATGGTCTCTATATGAATTTGGAAGGGCGCGTGCAATATGCGCATCGCGCCGCAAACCCGCCGGGCGATGCGCGTGAAGACTGGAAAATCCTGCGTGCGTTGTCGGCGGTGATGGGGCAAGCGCTTCCTTATGACACGCAAATGCAACTCTGGGAGCGGATGACTAAGGAATGGCCTCACTTTGGTGAACCAGATCAGATTAAAGCCGCGAAATGGGAGGCGTTTGCTACGGACGCAAAAGGTCGTGTGGACAAGGAAGATTTCAAAAACCCGATTTCGCATTATTATCTCACCAACGCCATTTGCCGCGCATCCAATACGATGCGCGAATGTACGGCGCAATTTGAACAACCAGAAATGCTGGAGGCAGCAGAGTGACTAAATCAACGTTAGAATGTGTACAAGAATTTCACGAAACATATGGCTTGCCTGTTAAAAATGCGCCAGATATTTCAGATGCGAAAACTAACGCATTGCGCATAAACCTCCTCGCTGAAGAAGTTGATGAGTTAAAAGAAGCATTAGAGACGGGTGATATGGTTGAGGTTTTGGACGCATTGACTGATATTCAATATGTGCTAGATGGCGCTTATCTCTCATTCGGCATGCAACACCTTAAAATGCCAGCATTCGAAGAAGTACAACGATCCAATATGAGCAAGCTTGGCGAAGATGGCAAGCCAGTGGTGCGCGCGGAAGATGGGAAAATCCTTAAGGGCCCGAATTATTTCAAGCCTGATATCGCGCAATTTTTAAATAAGAAAGATAAAGCCGCTTAAATATGATTGAAGTTTGGGAAACATACGGGATATGGACGGCATGGACATTGCTTTATACGCTTATTATTGTGGGCGGCGTTTTGGGAGCAGTTGCGTATTATACACTTGCAGAGCGTAAGGTTATGGGCGCGATGCAGCGCCGCCAAGGGCCTATTACTGTTGGGCCATTTGGTTTGTTGCAACCGATTGCCGATGGCTTGAAGCTATTTTCCAAAGAAACGATTATCCCGAGCGGTGCGAACAAGGTGGTTTTCCTCCTCGCGCCGATGATGTTATTCGCGCTCTCGCTGATTGCTTGGGCGGTGATTCCTTTTGATAAGGGCTGGGTTTTGGCCAATATTAATGTCGGGATTCTTTATCTTTTTGCTGTCTCATCGATGACCGTGTATGGCGTTATAATGGCGGGATGGGCTTCGAACTCTCGTTATGCGTTTCTTGGTGGGTTACGTTCTGCCTCGCAAATGGTTTCTTATGAAGTGTCGATGGGGTTGATTATTGTTTGCGTGTTGTTGTGTGCGGGCTCGCTCAACCTCCAAGAAATCGTTGAGGCGCCACGCCCATTCTGGGTGCAGGTTTTATTGTTTCCAATGTTTATTGTGTTCTTGATCTCTATACTTGCTGAAACCAACCGTGCGCCTTTTGATTTGCCCGAGGGCGAATCAGAAATTACCGGTGGATTTATGGTGGAATATTCCGCGATGGCATTCGCGCTGTTTTTCCTTGGTGAATATTCGGCGATGATTTTGATGTCGGCAATGACGACTGTTTTATTCTTAGGGGGCTGGTTGCCGCCATTTGGGATGAGTTTTTTGGCTTTTGTGCCCGGTATTATTTGGTTTGCGTTCAAGACCGCTGGCGTTATGTTTTTCTTTTTGTGGGCACGCGCTACTTTGCCGCGTTTTCGCTATGATCAGTTAATGCGTTTGGGGTGGAAAATATTTTTGCCGCTTACTTTGTTTTGGGTTATTTTGACGGCAGGGTTATTAATGAGCTTTGATGCACTGCCTAATATGCCTTTGAAAGACCCGCAAGTTGTTGAGGCACCGAAGAAGCCTGCCATTGAAAATGCGGTGAAAGCTGTTGAAGGCGTTGTTGGTGGTGTTGTCGGCGGCGCGGTTAACGCGGTTGAAGGTGCTGTTGATGGTGTTAAGAAGGTCCTTAAGCCAATTGCACAGCCTATTGATCCTAGCTTAGATGAGAACGCGGCTTCGGAAGCGGCTGTTGAGCATGAGGCAAACGGAAATACAACAGAGCAGAGTGATGTTACAACTATTGATAGTGAGGCAGAATAAATGTTGGATGGATTAGCACGTTCTTTTTTGCTCGCTGAAATTGTTAAGGGCTTTGCTTTGACGCTTAAGTATATGTTTTTTGTTCCGCGTGTGACCATTAACTACCCCTATGAAAAAGGTCCTATTAGCCCACGTTTTCGTGGGGAGCATGCATTACGCCGTTATCCGAACGGTGAGGAGCGTTGTATTGCTTGTAAACTCTGTGAAGCTATCTGCCCTGCGCAAGCGATAACGATTGAGGCAGAGCCGCGTGAGGATGGTTCGCGCCGTACTACGCGTTATGATATTGACATGACGAAGTGTATTTACTGCGGGCTGTGTGAGGAGGCGTGTCCCGTGGATGCGATTGTTGAAGGACCAAATTTTGAATTTGCCACCGAGACGCGCGAAGAATTGTTTTATAATAAAGACAAACTTTTAGATAATGGTGATCGTTGGGAAGCCCAGATTGCCGCTAACCTTGCGGCTGACGCACCTTATCGTTAAATGCGTTGACATATTCTATAAAATTGCTTATGTTTTATTGTCCCTTAATTGGTATAAAACCTCCGTCTTCAGACGGAAATAGGCTTTAGCCGTTTCTTACATCATAAGATGCTCCTTTAAAATGAGGGCTCCGCTTGCGGGTTAAACCCTCATTTTAAAGGAGCATCTTATGAGTTATCGCCGCGGAAGTCACACAGTTTTTCATCATCGTTATCATATTGTTTGGACGCCCAAGTATCGTTATAAAGTTTTGAATGGGGCTATTAG
>JBBKXA010000156.1:0-4998 GCA_037969235.1 Bdellovibrionales bacterium
CCCTTGATTTTCTTGGGCAAATCATCAATATTTACGCATATTCCACAACAAAAACATTGAGTTTAAAAATCATGAGCGCATCACAAGATAAAGAAGAAACCCTCGCCGAACGCTCCGCCCGTCTCGAAGCCGAAGCCGAAAAGCTGGCCGCCCGTGACGCATACACGTCTCAAGACCCACTCGCGCCCGAACCTTTGAATGACGACGATTTTGAAAATGATGAGGCCGCTGAATTTAACTCAACTGAAACCCTGCGCCAAAACGCTGAACAACTCGAACTTATCCGTATTCTTAAAGAAGAACTCGACACCACGAAAGATCAAGCCCAACGCGCACTCGCCGAAGCAGAAAACACCCGCCGCCGCTCTCAAATCGATCGCGCCGATGCACAAAAATATTCCATCACAGGCTTCGCAAAAGACTTACTCGAAGTCTCCGACAATTTGCGCCGCGCCCTCGAAGCCATTCCCGCCGAATTAATCCAATCAAACCCACAAATCAAAAGCCTCATGGACGGCATCGAAGCCACAGAACGCTCATTGCTTCGCACATTCGAAAAAAATGGCATTGCAAAAATAGAGCCACTAAATCAACCCTTTGATCCAAACTTCCATGAAGTGATGTTCGAAGCCCCCGCCGCAGGAAAACCCGTAGGCACAATCATGCAAATCATGGAGCCGGGCTACACACTGCACGACCGCCTCCTCCGCCCCGCCCGCGTAGGCGTTACAAAAGATGACGGCACCACACCGCCGACACCCCCATCAGGTGGACATATAGATACACAAGCTTAAAATCAAAATTTCTACATTCAAATCTTTCCTTATAATCAAAACCTTGCTATTATCACCCCACTTCAAATCACATAAGGATAAAAAAATGAAACACGGATTTAAAATGCTTGGCCTATCATTGGCTGTAATCACTCTAGGCGCTTGCGATACAATGGGCGATGTCGATGTGGCACCACCATATTCAACTGAACGTACTGCACAACACACAAACGGCGTTAAAGTAACTGAAACTGTTGCTCCTGCTCCTGTTGCGGCCCCACAATGTGCCCCATGCGCAGATTGTTCAAGCTGGGAAGCTCGCGCATTACAAGCTGAAAAAGATTTGGCTATTTGTAACGAAGCTGCAGCACGCGTTCGCGGCGCCTACCGTGACGAGCTGAAAAAGTAAATTACCCATATTATAAAATTCAAAAAACCGACATAACCATTATGTCGGTTTTTTTACAGGTTCTAATTAAAAAAGCAGCCGACTAAGCCGCCTTTAAAAACGCACCATCCAGCGCATCACGAATTAACGCCGCACTATCCGCAACACCATAAAGCTGGATGAACGATCCAAAACGCGGCCCTTGGCTTTGCCCTAGACAAACCTCGTAAATCGCCTTAAACCAATCTCGAAGCTCATCTTTCTCATACCCATTTTCTTTACCCGCACTAAAGACTTGCGTCATATATTCCTCAGCCTCTAATCCCGCGTCCATCTTGATAAGTCGCGAAGCCAAATCTTCCAAAGCCTTTGCCTCCCGCGCATCAGGCGCACGATATTTTTTTTCAGGCAACACAAAATCCGTGTAATATCGAATAGCATAAATCACCAATCGATCCAAAAACGGTGCACTTTCTGGCGTCGCTTCAGGCGCATAGCTTTGTATAAATTTCCACAAAACCTTTGGCTCATCTGTATTTGCCGCATTCACCAAATTCAAAAGCAACGCAAACGAAAGCGGCGTATATTGGCTATTGGGCACAGCACCATCATGAATATACCAGGCAGGGTTTTCCAGCTTCTTCGCTGGCTCCTGCTCCGTCAACTTGGCCGCAAATGTAATATACTCATCCACCGCCTTGGGAATAATATCAAAATACAGCTTCTTCGCGGTGGTCGGACGTTGGTACATATAATATGCAAGACTTTCATGCGGCGCATAGTTAAGCCATTCTTCAACACTCAACCCATTACCCTTGGATTTAGAGATTTTTTCCCCCTTCTCATCCAAAAACAATTCATAGCGAAACCCAGCAGGCGGACGCGAACCTAAAATTTGCACAATCTTTGCCGCGATTTCTGCTGCCGTCACCAAATCCTTACCCGCCATTTCGTAATCAACATCCAGCGCAAACCAACGCAACGCCCAATCCGCACGCCATTGCGCCTTGCATCCGCCATCAAAAATGCTTTGCGTAACCATCTCGCCCTTGCCAAAACCTGAACGCTCCAGCTCACTATCATCCAGCACTTCAAACGAGGCGATCCCTTTATCCATATCGACAATCTCACGCAAAATCGCGTTATGCAGAATAATCGGCGTATCCGCACCTTTTTTAATCACAATCGGAAAAATCGGCGAATACGTCTCCCGCCGCTCTGCGCCCAATATCGGCAAAACCGCTTCGCGTACCGCTTCATATTTGCTCAGCATCACTTTCAACGCATCATTAAATCGACCGTTTTTGTAACAATCCTCCGACGAGCTTAAAAACTCATACTCAAATCCAAAACTATCCAAAAACTCCCGCAATTTAGCATTATTATGCGCGGAGAAACTCTCATGCTCTGTATCAAACGGATTTGGCACGGATGACAAAGGCATCCCGAGCCCTTCACGCAATTTATCCTGATTGGGCACATTGGTCGGCACCTTACGCAAACCGTCCATATCATCGGAAAAACAGAGCAACTTCACAGGAATATCAGGCGCTAAGCGTTGAAACGCCCGCATTACCATCGTCGTACGCGCCACTTCGCCAAAAGTACCAATATGCGGTAATCCGCTTGGGCCATAGCCCGTTTCGAACGCTACAAAACCTTTCGGCCCCACTTTGATCTCGCCCTTATTCATGGCGCGAAGGCGTTTAATAACCCCCTTAGCCTCCTCAAAAGGCCATGCGCGGGAACTATTAGCTATTTCTGGTGATATATCATATGTGCTCATAACATAAACAAATAGCAGAACATCCCTGTTTTATAAAGAAAAAAACGATTTGCAAACAATTTAGATAAAATTTTAGATAAATTATTAATATTTTAAGAATTGTATATTACCATTAAATGATAGACCGCATCTTTCTAAGGGTATAGAGATATGCAAAAACAATAAACTGTATACCGACTGGGTAGAGTAACTAGGGGAAAAAATGTTCGGCTTTCAAGCTTCCGTAAAAAAACACAGTGATAAGATTCTCAACCGCTTAAGCGAGTTTGAGGATTATTGCATGGCTAAGAAAAACATATCACCGGAGAACTTCCGCGCACTTAATCGTGAGCTTTCGCGCCTAACCGTTGAGAATATCGGTAAATGCCAATATAAAAACGCATCCGATGGCACGCACCTTCTCTGGACTGGTCTAGATCACCGCGAACACGATCTAGGCAATGTCGACAGCCTTAACGTTATGCAAAACTATCCAGGCTTTCACAAATCCCGCACCCATGCATTAGGAAAAGATGAAGTCGAAAGCAGCGCCCTGATGACCATTCCGGGCAAACGCGCACAAGTCACTATCGTTAAAATGAAAGATGGTACAACGGGCATTGGCACTGATTACAAAATTGCACTGCGCAACGCGGCATTGAAAATGCATCTTAAACGCTCATTCAATAAAAACAGCACATTAGACAAATGGAAAAAACTCTATAGCGGCAGTTAATCGCCTGATACATCTTTCGAAAACCGTACGCCCATCGGTGGAAAATCAAACTTATCCCTGTTATATACATCGCCCTTTTTCAATGGCGTATTTTGCCCACTCCAATGATTAACAATCAAATCCAGATCAGGTCGTTCACGCTCCTCAGGAGCTTTTAGCGCCGTGCCGACATATATAAACCCAGCCACCGCATCGTGCGCATCTAAACCCATCGCGTCACGCACATACTCATCATACGCATACCACTCAGTAAGCCATTGCGCTCCATAACCCAAAGCATCACACGCGAGCAGAAAATTCTGCGCCACTGCACCCACACTTAAAACCTGCTCCCATAACGGATTTTTGCTCTGCCGCTCACGCATAATAATCGCCACCACCAACGGTGAGCGCATAAACCGCCCCCGCTCGGCTTCTATCTTATCGGCGCTCGCATCACGGTTATTGCGCGTATAAGCCTGCGCAATCATATCCCCCGCTTGCGCCCGCGCATCGCCTTCAAACACAATAAAATAAAATGGAACAACTTTCCCATGATCCGGCACACGCGCCGCAGCAGTTAAAATCACCTGCAATTCTTGAGCATTAGGCGCGGGCAAAACCAAATCCACCGCTTTTATGCTCCGTCTCTTAAGTAAAAAGTCCAACGCTTCCAGCATTACATGGCCACCTCATAGTAATAAAAGTCTTCAGGGAGCATATCTTCAATCTGTTTAAGACGCTCCACTATTATTTCACGTCTACATTTTTGATCTTCAACGGGAACAAAATCAAATACCTCAAAACCCTCATCATCGATCGAGCGAACAAACCCGCCCATATCCAAAAGTTCCAAATTCTTTCGATATTCTAACGCTTCACTGCCTAAACGGGCATAATGCCTACCGTTACGAACGCTTTCGATCCAATCCATAACCAACGGCATCTGCTCTCACCACTATTATTATCTCAGCAAAGGTTGCGCCCCGTTCGGGATATAACAATAATGTTGAGCCTCATCCTCTACCGCTTGCCTAACAGTATTACCTATTTTGATGCGCTCCACATTCGTATTGAAAGAACGTTTGAATTCTGCAATTACGTTATTAAGCACAATAACATTCATAGTATTAATATCTTGTTGATCAACAGGACGTGCATCTGGACGTGCATCCGCACGCACACCACCATATAAAATAGCCCCATTCATATACGCCTGCGCGCCACAGTTATTCATGCTATAGTCATTCCAAATAACATTCGGATGATTTAATGATTTCAATTATTGGCGTGTCAGGTGGGGCAAATTCTCTTTTACGTTTGAGTGTTCCGAATGATGGTTCGATCGGATTGAAGT
>JBBKXA010000157.1:0-25589 GCA_037969235.1 Bdellovibrionales bacterium
CCTCTAGCGTTTTGGATAAAAGCTGTAATAATGGTTGGATGAGAGAACATAATCGCCAGACTAAAATCCTTGCCACGCTTGGCCCGGCCTCAAACACGAAAGAACAAATCGAAGCGTTATTTGTTGCGGGCGTGAATATTTTTCGTTTGAATTTTAGTCATGGCGCTCATAGCGATATGGCCGAGTTGGTGCGCATTATTCGCGAAATTGAGGCCGCGCATAATGCTCCGATTGGAATTTTGGCGGATATGCAAGGCCCGAAGCTTAGGATTGGCACATTTACAGAAGGTAAAGTCAGTTTAAAGGCGGGGCAGAAATTTCGTTTTGACTCTAATCCTGAGGCTGGCGATGACAGCCGCGTGTGTCTACCACATCCAGAAATTATGGATGTGTTGGAGGTTGGCGGGTTGATTTTCCTTGATGATGGCAAAGTACGCGCACGTATTACCGATAAAGGACAAGACAGCCACGGCGGGTATGTTGAAGCGGAAATCAGAACGGGCGCGACTTTGTCAAATAAAAAGGGATTGAATGTGCCCGATGCGATTATTCCGATCCCCGCTTTGACAGCCAAGGATAAGAAGGATCTGGCTTTTGCGCTTGATTTGAATGTTGATTGGATTGCGCAAAGTTTTGTACAAACTGCGGACGATGTGATCGAAGCCAAAGCGTTGATTAATGGACGTGCGGGGTTGATGGTTAAATTAGAAAAGCCTTCCGCGCTCATTCATTTAAATGAGATTATGGAGCATTGCGATGCGGTGATGATTGCGCGCGGAGATTTGGGTGTAGAAATTCCGCCCGAAGATGTGCCGTCTGTGCAAAAACGCGTGATACGCCAAGTGCGTGAGACGGGCAAGCCTGTGGTGGTGGCAACACAAATGCTGGAATCGATGATTGATAATGCACGTCCAACGCGGGCGGAGGCTTCGGATGTGGCTACGGCTGTTTATGATGGCGCGGATGCGGTGATGTTATCAGCGGAAACGGCGGCGGGGCAGTATCCCGTAAATGCCGTTGAGATGATGGCGCGGATTTGTCGGCGCACCGAACATGATGAGACTTATATTCAACGTATGGACGAGCTGCGCCCTGATATTGCACATGATCCATCCGATGCCATTACTACGGCGGCGTTTTACGTGGCGCAAGATGTTGAGGCTACGGCGATTGTGACTTATACGATGTCCGGCTCTACAGCGTTGCGCATGGCGTTGCAGCGCCCCGAAGTGCCGATTGTGTGTTTAACGCCAGATGAACGCGTGGCACGGCGCTTGAGTGTTTCCTATGGCGTTCATGCGGTTCATTCGCCTGAGACGGTGGATGATTTTACTGGCCCTGCACGGCATGCGGGTAAAATTTTGCAAGATCACGGATTTGCCCGCAAAGGGGATTTATTTGTGATGACGGCGGGCATGCCTTTTGGTGTTTCGGGTAGCACCAATATTTTGCGTATTGCCGAAGTTGAATAGAAATGGACGATATTCAATTCATTATTACTGGCGGCACCATTGACTGCGAATATTTTCCGCCACAGGAAAGGCCGCGCCCGTTGGCGAAAACGATACTGCCGCACTATTTAAGAGATAAAGTGAAATTATATCCGCCAGTGCGGTTTGAAGAATTTTGTATGCTCGATAGCGATGATATTAATGATCAACACCGCAAAGATATAGCAGAATTTATTCAATCCTCGTCAAGCCGAAAAATTATTATCACGCACGGCACCAATACAATGGATAAAACTGCGCGGTTTTTAGATGATGCACAGTGCGGCGCTGATAAAACTGTAATTCTAACGGGCGCGATGATTCCTCTTAAAGAATTTAGTTTAAGTGATGGGGGCTTTAATCTGGGTTATGCCATCGCGCAGGTCGATAATTTAAAATCGGGCGTATATATTTGTATACATGGTCAAACTTTTAAACCCCACGGCGTTACAAAAAATCGCGCCGAAGCGCGATTTGAAGAGATTTAAATTTATAAGCGATATTATTATTGAGCGCTTGCCAAAATCGTGCCGCCTGTTGGGGCGCTGTGAAGCCACCATGCAGTGCGGTTGATCGAATAGATTGGCTTATAACGCGATCCTGTTTCCGCGCTGAGCATGCGTTTATTTTGATTATCCAGCAAAAATGATCCATTTTCCGCGTACACAATCAATACGGCATGAGGAATGTTTTTTTGCAAATCCTGTACAATGGCGACGCGCATACGCTCTTCGGGGACGCCAAGTGAGCGCAGGGCTGTATATTTCATGATTGCGAAGTCTTCGCAATCACCGCCGCGTTGTAAAAATTCTACAGGTGTTGCCCAATAATCGGACTTGCCCCAGTTTTTATTGTCGGTCACATAGCGTTTTTCATTAACCAGATCATTGACTTTGTTGGCCATCGCTTCGATGGATTGTCCTTTTAGGCTTTGTAAATTTTGTTGCCATTCGCGCAACAGGGCGTTTGAAGCCTGATCTTTGAGTTGGCGATCAAAGCGCGAGAACATATCAGACCATTTGGTGAAGGCTTGAAGGTTTCCTGATTTCTTTTCCTGTGTGCCGTAGATAGCAGGATATACGCCTACGCGGGCAAATTCTGTGCTGACGTTCGCGAGTTGGATAGCAGCAGGCACGTCTTTGATTGTATCGGCGCGGGCTTTCTTGCTAACGGCGGTGAGAGACATAAAGCATAGGAGCGCTGTCGCGGTTGTGCGAAGCATACGTTGCTTCCATAGCATCACCGTGAGATCGCGTTGCGATAATACTGCGTTATCTATAAAAATTTGTCCGAGTTGTTTGCGGGTTTCGCGTTGGAGTTTGAGAGCGGCGGTGAGGTCATCAGCGGAGATTATCCCTTTATCAACCATCAAATCACCGATGCGGCAAGTTTCAAGATAAAGCTTTATCTTCTTTAATATACCTTGTTGTCTTTCAGGTTGCTTTGGATGTGTACTCATACTATTTACCCCTATAATGTCTCTTATGACCCCTATTAAAAAAAATCTCTACACCTACTATTAAACCCTAGAAAGATTGACGAATTACTAACAAACGGGCATAAAGCTAAAGAATATTGCTTTTGTTCTCTCAATTTAGGGTGAAAGCCTTAATATTGTATTAAAATCAAGAGATTATTGCGCATTATGGCCGAAGACGCGTTGCTAGCATTGTTGGAGAAATTACAAAGCACCCGCGTTTTGGTGGTCGGCGATATTATGCTTGATCGTTTTATTTATGGTCATGTCACCCGTATATCGCCCGAAAGCCCTGTACCCGTTTTAGCCGTTAAGCGCGAAGATGCGATGCTTGGCGGGGCGGGTAATGCTTTGCGGAATTTAAACGGTTTGGGCGCGCACGGGCATATCATTTCTTTAATAGGCACCGATCAGCAAGGGCTGGACATACGCGAGCAAATAATGGGTTTGGGGTTTAGTGATGATGGCTTAATTGAAAACGATTCACGTCCGACCATCGTTAAAACTCGTTTTTTGGCAGGACATCAACAGTTATTGCGTACAGATGCGGAAAATGCGGAGATCATTGACGACGTTACCGCTAAACAAGTGAAAAACAAGGTGGATGCTTGTATTGATGGTTTTGATGCGGTGATTATTTCCGACTACGGCAAGGGGTTTTTACGCCGCGATGTGATTGCGCATATTATTGCTAGTGCGCGGGCGCATAATATTCCTGTAATTGTAGACCCTAAAGGCCAAGATTTTAGTATCTATAAAGGTGCGACTGCTATCACGCCTAACAAAAAAGAATTATCCGAAGCCACCAAAGGGCATAAAGTTGATTTAGATGAAGACATTATTGCCGCCGCGCATATGGTGATTGATGAATGCGGCGTGGATAGCGTGATTGCCACGCGATCAAGCGATGGTATAAGCGTGGTTACCAAAGATGCTGCGCCTGTGCACATACGCTCGCAGGATATAGAAGTGTTTGATGTGTCTGGTGCGGGCGATACCGTTATTGCGGCCATTGCCGCAACAATCGGCGCAGGTGGTAATTTAGCACAAGCGGCGTTGGTCGCTAATATCGCGGGTAGTATTGTTGTCACCAAAGTCGGCACAGCCTCTATAAAAATATCAGAATTACGCGCGGCGTTGGATGAAGACAGCCATGCCTTAGAAAAGACAAACGCCGAGCGCGCTTTCCACAGCCACATATTCAATGATGAGCGAAGCGCATGGGAAGATGCGGCGGATATTGTGAAACGCTGGAAAGCAAAAGGTTTGAAAGTCGGGTTTACCAATGGTTGTTTTGACATTCTACATTTTGGGCATGTCAGTTATTTGAACGAAACACGTCGCCATTGTGATCGTTTGATCGTTGCGCTCAACAGCGACACATCGGTGCGGATATTAAAAGGGGCGATGCGTCCTGTTCATGATGAGCAATCACGGGCGCATGTCTTGGCGGCGTTGGGCGCAGTTGATATGGCTGTGATTTTTGGAGCGCAAGGAAAAGGCCAAGACAATACGGCCAATGCTTTGCTTGAGATTCTTAAGCCTGACGTTTATTTCAAAGGCGGCGATTATACCGAAGATGAAATTCCCGAAACGCCAACGGTTAAAGGATATGGGGGACATGTGCATGTGATGAATGTATTCGAAGGTCATTCCACCACACATTCAATTGCGAAAATTAACGCGAAATAATTAGGCGTATATCACCATGTAATTTTTTCTATACGCCTTGCGTGTAAATTGTTACACTGTTTTAAAGATATTCGCGCTGTTAGATCTGCGTATTATCCATTCATTTTTTAGAGGTTTTCGTCCATGCGCTCCATCATTTTTTCCAGTTTTATTGTTTTGGCTCTTACAGGCTGTAGCTCTGTTTGGAATCCATCTCCGATGCCTTCGGGATATTTGCATCACCAAAATACGTATAAATCTCCGACAGGCCCTGAGGCGAAAGATATTGGATATAGCTATAGTGTAGAAGAAAATGAACGCGTACAGGCCGAGATGAAAAATGCCGCGCGTGATTTGTTGTTGCGAGCGAAGGCGAACGACATTGCATTGCCAGGCGCGGTGTTTTTAACCACTGATTTACCAGCCAGCGCGTTTCGCGGGGTTTTTGATTTTGCCTTGCGTGAAGAATTGCGTGCACAAGGCCAACGTTTAGTCGACAGCCCAGATGAAGGGATGGAGTTAATGTATACCGCTTATCGTCCAAAACCAGCTGCTGCGCATGCTGGTGAAGTGACGCAGAATGGTTTAATCCTTAGCCTTGGCTTACCGCTCTACAATGAGCTAGAGGAATTTACGGGTTTTGGCCAAAAGGTGTCTGCGATCTATGACGTGCCGCAATATGGTTTTCGTCCGACCTTAAAATTCGATAGTTTAACTAATACTTTCGAAGCGTTAGGGGTTAAATCGGAGATTCCATCGAGCGATGGCCGCGACTATGATGTCTATAATCGTTAGAATGCAAAAGCAAAGTGCTCCAATCCTTTTGGTTATGGGCGCTTTGATGCTGGTGGGATGTCAGGCGCTGGCGATTGGTGGTGCGGCTGTGGCGTATAATGAGCTGAAGGAAAAGCCTGCCAATTTCATGCAACAACATTATGCGGTGGCCGATTATATGATTGCGCAAGCCGACACATATATAGATCGTCGACGCGATTTAATTATTGCCAAACCCTTAAGCGATAGCAAGCAGCCAGGTATGACATCTCTTTTGGGGCATATGATCCCCGAAGAAATTGGTCTGCGTTTTGCACAACTGGGTTATCGGGTTGATTTATCCGATGTAACGCCTGAGGCTGATATTAATTATCTACGCCCTGCGATTAAAGTTGGGGAGGTTTCGGATTTTTTATTATCGGGGAATATGACGCAATTTGATCGTGAAATAGCGGTCGATATGCGCATCACCGAAATTTCTTCTGGACGGGTGATTTCAGCCTATAGCTACACTATGCCGTTAACATCGGAAGTGCGGAAACTGGCGCAGCCCAAGCCATTAATTTTGCGCATGACAGGGCAACGCACAACCACCACTGTGACCACAATTGAAGGTGAGCCAAACTTCTCTACGCCGCAAGGCCGCGAAGCTTGGGAAGGCTATAAGGCCGCAAAGACGAAATAGCACGTAGTATCAGCGTGACATTAAGACATGGTAGACGTGGCGTTTTCCATCATCACAAATAACACAGGCTTGGGGGGCGGAACGCGCGGCGGAAGTTGATGGGTCTTGTTCAAATGTGGCTTCATCCACTGTGTTGGGTGTGGCGTAGAATTGTTGCGCGTCATCGAAGCGCCCAAGTGCACCGATTGATAAACATTGCCCCGGTGAACTTCCCGCTGCTGCGCCGCCGCCTGTGTCGGCGGGTGTCCCATTTTGTCCGTTTATCTTGTTGATTTTGGTACAAAGTTGTTCGCTGACATTGGGCAGAACAACGATTAATTCGGCGCGCGAGGCTGTGCCCATGCCGGGGATATGTGTGCCGCCGTAAAATTCCCAAGTGCTGCCGTCATTGATATCAGCGGGTACGGCACGATAGTTTGCCGCGCCGCCGCTGGCGTGAAATAATTGATCGGATGGGTCGGCATCAGCGTTTAAATCGCCGTAATCCGCAGAAGCGTCAGGATGGGCAAAGCGGATATCGGATTCGCTGGTGCCGTTTTCAATGATATATTTTACACCGCGTTCCATTTCTGCCATTGCGCGTTGGACTTCGCTGGCGCGGATAACCAGCGTTTCGCCATCTATATTTGCGCTTTCAGAATTGTTTGAGCCTTGGATAGCGGCGGTTAATAATCCGATTAAAATAACGGCTAGCAAGATCATAAACAACACATTACCTGCTTCATTCTGGCGACGGGCTGGGTTTTGACGTTCGTGCATGTATGATCCTTTAATTGGCGGGGGCAACAGGAAGGCAGTCGCGGATATAATTACATGCGGCGAGCGCTTCTTCTTTTGTATAACCCGTTAGCCTCGCGCGAAACAACCAGCCATCTGCGGTTTTCATGGGGGCGATCAGCGGTTGGGCTTGAGAATATGGGCTGGGCAAACTTTGTAGCGTTTTTTGAATGGCTTGGTCGGTTGCGGCGCGACTTGAAAATGCGCCGATTTGTACTGACCAAGGCGCGCCTTCTTTAATTGCGACAGGTTTACCGAATGACACTTGGTGAATATTTGCTTTTTCACGATGCGCGGTCGGGCTGTTGGGGGAGTTGCGGTATTGATGGGCGGAGGCGGCGAGCATACCTGTTTCCAAGCGTTTAGCTTCAATCGCCGTTAATTCACTTTGTGATATGGTGCCTAATGTAGTGCCCGACGCGGCACGGGGTTGGTAAGTGCTGGCTTGTGGAGATGATTGTGTTTTTAATTCTGGTGGGCGGGTCACAACTTGTCCCGATTGCGCATAATTTGCGCTCCCATATGAAGCAAGCGCTTGCGCATAAGCGGGTTTGCGTTTGGGGATGGGCGGTCTCGCTTTGGTTATATTGACGTTACGCGCTTTTTTAAATCCAGCATCCAATAATTCAGCCATATGAGAGTTGCGGCTTTGGGAGCTGCGGCCGCCAAACACCACGCCAATAATGCGTCGCTTACCCTGGACAGCGGAGGCGATGAGATTAAATCCACTGGCGGCAACATAACCCGTTTTCATGCCATCCATACCCGGATATGTTTCCATCAGGCGATTATGATTGCGGTAGGTTTTACCTTGATAGGTGAAATTATGGCGGGCGAAATATCGGTAATATTCGGGGTAGACATTAATCACATAGCGCGCCATTTTCGCCATATCACGTGCGGTAGTGACTTGGGCGGGATCATGAAGACCAGAGGCATTCACAAATTTAGTGCTGTTCATCCCAATAGAGTGGGCTTTGTTTGTCATGCGTTTTGCGAAATTGCTTTCCGAACCCGCGATATGTTCAGCGAGCGCAACGGCAATATCATTGGCGGATTTAGTGACCAGAATATTAATCGCGTCTTTTATTTTGATGCTTGCACCGGGAGGGAGATCGAGCTTGCTGGGCACCATTGATGCGGCTTTTCGCGAGATAATGACGCGGTCATTTAAATTCGATTTGCCCGATTCCAGTGCTTCGAATGCGAGCAGTAACGTCATGACTTTGGTTAATGATGCGGGGTGGAGGGATTTATCGGGGTTGCTGGAGCTGATGATATGTCCCGTATCGGCGTCCATAACGATAGAGGCATATTTATTATTAGGTTTGGCGATAGCCGGTTGGCTGTTTGCCCAAGTCGCCACTATGAGCGACAAGATCAATATCACGCCAAATTTTATTTTTTGTATACGCACATTATCCTACGTGAAAAGCGAGAAGAATATCACAGCAAGATCAAAGAAATGTCCTGCCCTATATCTCTATTGTACATTTTTTTGCGATTCGTGTACAACCCGCATTCCAGAAATATTAACTTTCGGTGCGATAATTTGGTGCTTCACGGGTGATGGTTACGTCATGCACATGAGATTCTTTAAATCCCGCGCCTGTCATGCGTATAAATTCCGCTCTGTCTTTCATATCCTTGATGGTGGCACAGCCCGTATAGCCTAAAGCGGCGCGCAGACCGCCGACCATTTGATGAATGACGGTGGCGACATTGCCTTTGTATGGGACGCGCCCTTCGATGCCTTCGGGCACCAATTTGTTGGATTGTGATACGCCCGCTTGGAAATAGCGATCGGCAGATCCTTTGACCATTGCGCCGACGCTGCCCATGCCGCGATAGGATTTATAAGAGCGACCTTGATATAGAATTACCTCACCTGGTGCTTCATCTGTACCAGCGAACACGCCGCCCATCATGGCCGCATCCGCGCCCGCAGCAATGGCTTTGGCGAAATCGCCCGAATATTTGATACCGCCATCGGCTATTACGGGCACGTTTTTCTTCGCGACGGCTGCGGAGACATCCATAATCGCAGTGAGTTGAGGTACGCCTACGCCCGCGACTACGCGCGTGGTGCAAATTGAGCCGGGGCCGATGCCAACTTTAACAGCATTTGCGCCCGCTTTGATGAGCGCCAAAGCCGCCTCACCCGTTGCAACATTGCCCGCCATGATTTGAAGATCTGGATTGTCTTTGCGAATTTGCGCAACTGTATCTAAAACAGCGCGGGAATGGCCGTGCGCGGTATCAACCACAACAACGTCTAGCCCTGCGGCGGCGAGTGCGCTGGCGCGTTCCACGCCGTTCACTGCGCCTGTGCCTACGGCTGCGCCTGCACGCAGGCGATCACGGCTGTCTTTGGTGGCGTGCGGGAAGTTTTGTGATTTTTCAATGTCTTTTACGGTCACGAGGCCAATACATTTTTCTGAATCATCGACCACCAATAATTTTTCGATGCGGTGTTTGTGTAACAGCCTTTTGGCTTCGTCCTTATCGACGGTGTTGTAGACTTTGACGATATTGGTGGAAGTCATCAGCTCGCGCACTGGCTGGTTTGGGTTTTCGGCAAAACGTACATCGCGGTTGGTGAGAATACCGACCAATTTGCCGTTGGCTTCGGTCACGGGGATGCCAGAGATGTTATTGATTTGCATTAATGCCAGCGCATCGGCGAGCGTGGCTTCGGGCAAAATGGTGATGGGATCGACGACCATGCCGCTTTCGAAACGTTTGACTTTGCGCACTTCGTTGGCTTGGGCTTCAATATCCATGTTACGGTGGATAATGCCTAGCCCGCCGCTTTGTGCCATCGCAATCGCCATCGCGCTTTCGGTGACGGTATCCATCGCCGCCGAAAGAATGGGGATATTTATAGAAATGGTTTGGGTTAATTTGGTGGCGGTGGACACTTCGTTGGGTTGCACTTCGGATGCGCCCGGCACAAGCAGGACGTCGTCAAATGTTAAAGCTTCGCGGATTTTCGAGGGGTCTTTAATTTTGGCCATGTGCAAACACCTGTTGTTTATAAGGTTAATTTGCAATGCAGTTATAACGCAAAATTGAAAGATGTAAAGGGTAATTAATGACTATCCGTAAGTGCGTCTACTCAAGTCTTCGTCTAATGCTAATTTGTATTCGGCTGCTAGAGCCGCCCTATATGCCGTGTTGATTGCTTCTGGCGCCACAGCTTTATGGGCTTCGATTTCTGCTAAATGATTAATGACTTCTTGCGCTGCAACTACAATATTATCGCCTTTGTATTGTAAAATTTCGATTTGGGGGCCATCAGGATATTCATAAATGCCGAAACGGATATCGTAACCCGCCTGAGGTGAGTAAGGGAGCTTTGTGGCTCGGTAGTTACCGACCTGTATTGATGTTTTACGGTCAGAAACACTGGCGCTATCTGCAAACGCTTTTTTTAATTCATCAAATCCTGGGACTTCAAATTCTATAATTTTTTTCATTTTGCCACCCTTATGTCATTTTTTATTGTTTCCTTTTTGTATAACTTTTTAAACATATTCGCAATAGCTATCAAATTTTGCTATGCTGGTAACAATAGGTAACCAAAGGATATATCCGATCATAAGTTTACCCACACACACAACTCCTCCCTTTCTCCCTCGGCTTTTCTGCCGTATATTTTCTCGTTTTTTCAGCTGCGCATTTTGCAGCGTTTTTTTTGTGTAAATCTTACTGCGTAAATTCCCGCAACCTTCATCATAAAGGGCATATAATCATGGCTAAGAAAACTCGTACTTCGCGCAATGCACAAAATAATCAAAACATTGTTCACTCGCGTTTTGATCATAATAAAAGTCAAGATTGGCACCCGATGGATGGTGAGATTGATGGGCGGCGCGATCAGAAATATGTGAAGAATATTAAGCCACGATCAGAAGGGCAAGCGAGGCTATTGACCGCGATTGATGAGCACGCATTAACGTTGGCGGTTGGGCCAGCGGGAACGGGTAAGACGTATCTCGCGATTTCAAAAGCATGTGAAGCGCTGGAAAAAAAGCAAGTGGAGCGGATAATTCTATCCCGCCCAGCGCTAGAGGCGGGAGAATCTATCGGGTTTTTGCCTGGTGGCTTGGAGGAAAAAATGGCGCCCTATCTGCGTCCGCTTTATGATTCACTGGGCGATCGTATGGGGGGTAAGCGTGTGCGACAATATCTTGAGGATGGCACAATCGAAATTGCGCCGATTGGTTTTATGCGCGGGCGCACTCTTAATAATGCATTTGTGGTGATTGATGAGGCGCAAAATTGTACCTATGCGCAGATCAAAATGATTTTGTCGCGGCTCGGTTGGCATTCAACCATGGTTGTCACAGGCGATCCAGAGCAATCGGATTTGTTGGAAGGGGTATCGGGTTTTGCGGATATTGCTAAGCGTTTGGAGGCGCTGCCGAAAATTGCCGTGTGTCGGTTAAAAGATACCGATATTGTGCGGCATCCGTTGGTTGCCGATATGCTGGGTGTGATTTAAATTTAGCCGATTACATTATAAACAGATCGATATTGCGGGCATCATTCTTTTTCGTTGGTTGCCCGCAAACGATCCAGAAAAATATAGATCATGGCTCTGATGAGTGGTTCAGCCTTACTTAATTTTTTGCGCCATATTAATCGATGTGTTTTTCGATGGCCTTGTTAAGCATGCGTTTTAATTCTTCGGCTGTTGCGTGCTCTTTGTCTTTTATGCCCGTTTTATGAGCGGCAAACATGACATCTATATGCGCCTGCACGATGGTATGATGCGCGGTTTTTGACATGTCCAGTTTTTCGCTAAAATCTCTAAGAGAGTTTCCAAAATATCCCATGAGGCCATCTTCGAAAGTTTCGGCTATGTCTTTGATATTATTTGCATAGTTGTAAAATATTTTTTTAAGTTCAGATTCTTTTGACTTATCCTTATTGGATTTTAAATCCTTCCATGCGCCATTGATTTGTTGCAAAACAATTTGCGCTTCATCGGTGTAATTTTCTTCGTTTTCGTCAATTGCGCTTTGCGCGAGAGCAATTTTTTTTGGCTCAATAAAGCCTTGTTTATCTTCCTGTCCGCCCGCTTTGGCTTTGAGTTTATTTTGGCGATGGATAATTTTTGACGTGGTCATTCTGAAATAATCTCCGCTTCTTCTTTACGTTTGTCCTCACCGGCAAAAGCCAAATCTTTTCGTCTGCGGTCAGGGCCTATGAAATTCGCTGATTGGATATATGGACGTGGGTGATCAATTAAATGCAACATACGTTTGGAAATTTTGCCCGCAGATATAGGCTTCACGACGACTTCGTTTGCGCCAGCATCGCGACTTTCGAAAACAAGTTTGGTGCTGGTGTAGGCGCTGCATACAATTACGGGGATAAAGCGGATAATGTCATTTTTATGCCTGCGCATCCATTTTAAAACATCGCCGCCTGTCCCGTCAGGCATAAGCCAATCGAGCAGGATCATATCGATATTCTTTTCCGATGACACGGCATTATTTTCAAGAATTTTTTCTTTTGCCGCGGCTACATTTTCCGCAATGACCACGCTACCAACGCCCATTTCCAATAGGCATGACGCCAATAAGTTGGCAACAAAAGACGCATCTTCAACGATTAAGACACGAAAACCTTCAAGATCGTAGCCTTTATCTTGCTTTCCGTTATTACTTTCTTTTAAGCCAATATCCATGAGAAAAAGTTTATAACGATTTCCAGGTGCGGCAAAGGGTTTCTTGTAACAACTGGACTCAAACCTTATAATTTGATGAGCTATGATGTAAATAATTGCTTGCTATTTGGTGTGCTTATCCTTTATAAACCGTAACATAGTGATGATCTGGCTGAACGGCTGCCTCGATTATCAAATATAAACCCTATTTTTTAGGAGACATGAAATGCCGAAAATGAAAACCAAATCCAGTGCGAAGAAGAGATTCCGCGTTACTGGAACTGGCAAAATCAAGGTGAAACAAGCCAAGATGCGCCACATGCAAATGAATAAACCCAAATCTATGAAACGCAAGGCCAAAGGCACGACCATTATGGCCGCACCGGATGCGCGCAAGGTATTAGAATATTTTATGCCTTATTCTCGCAAGAAAAAATCTGCGTCTTCCAAATCTAGCGAAGGAGAGAAATAATGTCACGAGTTAAAGGTGGCCCTCGCGCCCACGCCAGACACAGAAAAGTTATCAAAGCGGCCAAAGGTTATTATGGTCGTCGTAAAAACTGTTTCCGTACAGCCGTTCAAGCGGTAGAAAAAGCCGGTCAATACGCGTATCGCGACCGTCGTGTTAAAAAACGTGAGTTCCGCGCTTTGTGGATTCAACGTATTAATGCTGCGGCGCGTTTGTATGATTTGAAATATTCAACATTAATGTATGGCTTGAAATTGGCTGGCATTGAATTGGATCGCAAATCATTGTCCGAGATTGCTATTCATGATGAAAAAGGGTTTGCCGCTATTGCCAAGCAAGCACAGGATGCATTGAATAAAGTTGAGAGCAAGGCTGAAAAAGCCGCCGCTTAATTTTAAGCATTTAGTATTTTTAAAAAAGCGGCGGCCTTTAATTAGGTTGGCCGTTTTTTTGTAATTAAAGGTTAGTATTATGGATTCTAAAATTTCATGCAGTATCAATTTTAAGGATATTCAATTTCCGCACGTACATATTCATGATGATGCGCAAGTGGGCGAACATTCGCATCGGGTTAATATTAAGCTGGTGTTTAATGCGCGCTCTGGTTATACGGCTTTGCCAGCGACCAATAGTGTTATTATGGCTTTGAGAGATAGGGTTGAAGAACTGGCTGGTGTTGTTAAGAAAGAAAATTTTGAGAAATCCGCACATGATATTTTAGAAAATATCAACGAATGGATTCCTGATCTTAAAGAACGTTGCGAGCTTACCAGTGATTTCTATCTGGCCAACGTGCGGATCAAAGTTATTTCAAAATATACCCAGCCCGTTGATGGGGTACTTCATCCCGATATAGAGTCCATAATTTTTAGTGCCGAACTTGAAACTTGACATATTTTATATTTCTCGCTAAAGTATTTGAATGAAGCAACAAAATAATATTTTACCGAATGAAATTGTTGTTGGCCCCATTCCCACATCGGGCCAACCTATTTATTTAACATTTGAGGCAAAAAACGCAGAAGGTATCTCGCTTATTTTGAATCGCGAAGTTGAAGATCGTTTAGTTGAGGCGGTTCAACGTAATTTTAAAAACGGTGATGTGGACAAGCTTTCGCGGCATTTAAAATTAATCATACCAGATATCAAAATGTGCTTTATGAATGCATACAATAAATTATACGATTTCGAATTGAGTGATATTCAAACTGCGCCTGCTTATTTACTTTCTAAAAATAGGCCAGAAGGAGCATTTTCATCTCATGCCGTTACGCGTGACATAGAGCATACGCATGGTCCAATGTCGGGAACTTATCACGAGCCACATGAACATAGAGTATCAACAATTTTTACATTTCGAGGCGCCGTACAGCGTTATAGTAATGAAAATTTAGAAGCGAAGGTTATTGCGGCTACTGATGAGGCGCTTCAGGGCATGCAAGCTAGTTTAACGATGGAAGAAATTGGCAATAACGCATTGAACGCTGTCAAAAAAGTTTTGCCGATTGATATATCTGTCCACCGTATTGACATGACTGTGCCATATCATCGTGATGAAAATAATCCGGATGATGATCATCCTGGATTAGCCGCGACTTTTGTAACAAAGCCACCACCAAAATATTTAGATTTAGTTGCATCTTAAAAATTCATATCATCTTATAAATGTTCATGGTTTTATAGATGTATGAACGCAGACAAAAAACTTTTTGTTTTTGATTGGAATGGGACGATTTTGGCCGATACGCGGGCGAGCTGGCGGGCGGGTAATGATTGTCTCGAATTTTATGGGGCGGCCCCTATATCATTGGCGGTGCATCGCGCGACTTTCATTTTCCCCATACTCCCTTTTTATGAATTGCATGGCGTGAGCGCCGAACGCGTTTTGGCGCTTAAAGATGAAGGCAATGCAGTTTTTCAAACTGCGTATGAGCGATATTCCCGCAATGTCCGTACGCGTCATGGTGCGCGCGCGTTGCTGGAACATTTGAAAGCGAGAGACGTGGATTGCATGATTCTATCAAATTATCGCACCGAAAAGATCCGCGACAAAGCGCAGCATTTAGGTATTGCGGAATATTTTAAAGATATTTCCGCGCATGATTGCGGCGGCACAACAATTTTACAAAGCACGACGAAGGTTCTGCGGTTGCGCGAATATATGGCTGCAAATGGCTATAATGCTGAAAATACTGTGATTATTGGTGATAGCATGGAAGAGCCAGAGATTGCAAAAGCGCTTGATCTTACCTCCATCGGCATTACGGGAGGCTATATATCGCGCCCCCGCTTAAGGCAGGCGGCTCCCGATCATATCGTTAACCGGCTGGATGAGATACTGGATTTGAATATTTTCGATGTTTAACTCCCTCTCTTTAAGCGCTACTCTTAAATTTATTCTTGGCGGGAAGCGGGCTTGGTGGTAAAAGATTTTATGACTGATATACATGCATTGAAGACTGAACTTTCTGGTGAGATTACGGCGGCGAATGATTTGCAGAGCCTTGATGATGTACGCGTGCGCGTGCTGGGGAAAAAGGGGCAGATCACCGCGTTGATGAAAACATTGGGGCAGATGGATCCTGAGGAGCGCAAAACCACGGGTCAAGCGCTCAATGTGTTGAAAGATGAAATTGCATCTTTAATTAAGCGGCAAGAAAGTGCGCTTAAGAAACAGGCGATGGATGCGCGGCTTGCGACGGAAACGCTTGATATATCGCTTTCGGCGCGGCCATATTCGCAAGGGAAAATTCATCCGCTTTCGCAGACCATGGAAGAGATGGTTGGGATTTTTGCCAATATGGGTTTCAGTGTTGCCGAAGGACCAGACATTGAAGATGATTACCACAATTTCACCGCGCTCAATTTTCCGCAAGGCCATCCTGCGCGAGAGATGCAAGATACGTTTTTCCTGCCTCAAGATGAAAGCGAGCAAGGCGAGTATGCTAAGAAGCTTTTGCGAACGCATACATCGGCGGTGCAAATTCGCCACATGGAAAGCAACAAACCGCCGCATAAAATTATATGTTTCGGGCGTACGTATCGCAGTGATTACGATCAAACACATACACCGATGTTCCACCAAATGGAGGGGCTGTATATTGATAAAGGCGTGAGTATGGCGCATTTGAAGGGGTGTTTGACGGATTTTGTACGTGCCTTTTTCAAGCTTGATGATTTGCCTGTACGCTTTCGCCCCAGCTTTTTCCCCTTCGTGGAACCTGGAGCGGAGGTCGATATTGGATATACCAAAAAGCCTGATGGCGGCATTAAGCTTGGTAAAGCCAAGGATGGGCAAGAGCAAAAATGGATGGAAGTTCTGGGCGCGGGCATGGTGCATCGTAATGTACTGAGCAATTGCGGCGTGGATGCGGATGAGTATCAAGGCTTTGCGTTTGGGATGGGCTTAGAGCGTTTGACCATGCTGAAATACGGCATACCCGATTTACGAACATTTTTTGAAAGCGATGTTCGCTGGCTCGCGCATTATGGCTTTGATCCGCTTAATCGCCCGAATGCAGCGGTGCGTTAATTTAAAATTAAACTTTCCCGTTTAAAATTTGCACATGGATGAATGTGTAAAAGTTAAATTATGAGCGATAATTTTCTACCAAAAACTTTTCAAAACGCCGCGCAGACCATGGGCGGGCAAGCTTCGGATCTGCTGTACGCGTCCGAAAACACAATGGCGCAGTATGGCGATTTATTGAATTTCGCGGTGGACAATATGCCGCTGGATGATTTCAAAATTATGGTGGTGACCGCAAAAGATATTTTGCCCGATGGCATGACAAGCGATGATCATAATTGGGGTGCTGGTGTTGGGTGCGATCCTTATACCGCGACCAAGGATGATGTTGATGCGGATCATGCATTTAATGAGGTGAAAAATAGATTTGCGCAAAGGCTATGGGATAGCAGCGTTGACGAAGATAATCCGTTTTTAAGTGAAGGAGATCTGGTCAATGTAACGCGCAATGAGACTACGGTCATGGATAATGTGCTTACTCAAATTAGTATGGCTGCATTGCAACAAAGTCCTAGTGCTTTGGCAATTTCTGAAATGAGTGAACATTTACCAGAAAAATTGGCTATTTTAATTCTACCTGAGGATTATTTTGAAAAAGACTTTTTATTGCAGGCTTACTCAGGAGTGGCGCTTAAATTTATAAATGGAATAGATTTTGATGAAAGAAGCGATATGCTTTCAATTATAGGTCATGAGTTAGGGCACGCTTTAAATCGTCATATCAATTTACCCCAATATTATTGTCAAGAAATTGACCATGAAAGTTTAAGCACCACTAATATAAACGAAGGTAAAGCAGATATTATTGGGGCTGAGATTGTCGCTAGGGGCTTTAAGGAAGGTCTTATAAGTTCTAAAAATATATCTTCACAGGAAGAAGCTTTAAGATCTATGGGAACATTTCATAGTGGGCAAAATTCTTTATTGGCTTACAACATGAAAGGTTTAAACAACCATATGACCAACCTTGCCTTTGATGCGGACGCGCCGAATTTTGGTTCTACGCAGGCGATGGAGGATGCTCCGCGAGCGCATGAGGTAATAATGGATATCAATTCCGTTGCCGATGCACTGGCGGGTTTTTTATATGCGAAAAATTATAATCTGGCTATTGCAAACAATCCGGAAGATTATAGTGAAGAAGAAAAGTCATATTATCAAAAATTTTCTAATGATCCCAAAGATATAGTTCCAGATATAGAAAGTTATGCTTCTTTAGGATCGTATGTTCGACATTATTTTATGGAATCGGATTACCATTTTGCAGCTTTGTCGCATTTAAAAGAAAGCGGTGCATTGGATGATATGCGTGAAACGCTGCAACCACAATATCAGGTGATACATGACGATGCTTTGGCGGATTATTTCGACGCATTTGAAAAATACGGCAGTGATGAATTGAAAAATTCTCCCCATATAGGCGCTATTTCCGAAGCGCTCGGTGATGATTTTAAAGTTTCTGCTGTGGTTGATCGAGTTTTAAATCCAAAAGTCCCTGCCGAGAGCTTAGATACAGATTTAAGCGTAAAATTTTAATATTTATTTGCATAATCTGTATATACAGTATATGATTCCTGAGTTTTATTGTTCAAACTCAAGGGGTTTAAAAGTGCGCACGCGAATACTGTTTCAAAATATTGCTGCTGGTGTGCTGTCTCTTGGTTTGTCAGCTTATGCTTTTGGTGATGGCGTAGAACGAAATGTTGAGCGGACTTTCGAGCCTATCCGATCAGGTGAATCCTACGCAGGAGAAAGTAGAAATGTCTTTGCCAGCGACGAGACAATGGAAACATATGGTGCGTTGTTGCAATTTACTATGGATCATATCCAACCGAGTGATCTTAAAATTATGGTGGCCACGCCTGGCGATTTTTCAATCTCAACGATGGAAGATGTTACACAAACACTTCGTCACTTTTTTTCTGAGTTCCGCGAACCAAAAGGTAATGAGTTTATTACTAAGCAGGAGTATTATTTGTGGAATAGCCCTGCATTAAAAATGACGAGGGAAGGTACTGCTCAAACAATTATGCAAGGGCTAAATATTGATTATGCGACAATTGGATTACAAAATTACGGTCCGTTTCAAAATAAAAACAGAGCCCTAATTATACTTCCTAAAAATTTAACAAATGCAGAGAAATTTCAAAGAGGAATTTCTGTTTTGCATCCAAAATATTTGAAACCTTTATCCCTGTCACCCAAAGAAATATCTCTTGGCTATGTTGCTCATGAAGTTGCAGGGCATGCTGCGCATAATTGCCTCAAGGCTGCAAATGAAAATCTTAAATTTGACCAAGATGCGCTTGCACAAAAAATTTATTGTGAAGGATTTAGCGACAGCGCTATGGCTCGTATTTTCAAAACCGCAGCGCAAGAGGGTTTTGTTCCGTCTGATCATTTAATAAATATATGGCATTCTTACCGCGCCATTTCTTCTTTTTTAATTTCAGAAAATTTAGATTTTCCAGTGACTAATAATACAGAAATACATATTACCAATACTATTTTTCAACGTGATAAAATTGCGTTTCAAGCTCAACGAACTGCGGAAGATTTAAACCATGCTGTTTTTATCCCACGTATTATAAATAATGTTGCAGATGTATTGGTGGGGCAATATTTGTCTAAGAACAAGAATGTGACTGCTGAGCAGGTATCACAGCATGCTCGCGAAGGATATGATGTTCGATCTAGGCTTGACCTTTTGCAATACCATACCGCGGCAATGCATGTGTTACTTGAAAATGGCGCTTTAGACTATATTACAAATCATTATTTAGCAGGTAAAAATCGTGAGATAGGTCAAGATTTATTAAAAGATTATTTTAGAGGCATTAAAGAGCAAGGCTCTTATGCTTTAAAAACCCCTGCTTTAAAACACCACATCAAATTTTTTGCCGATGAATTTGAGAGTGCGGAGTATGTTGACCTTATTTTAGGGCAATATTTACAGCCTGTATCGTTGGCCAAGCCTGCAATTGATGATCTCTTTTCACTCACGCAATAATTTACTGCGCAGGCACGAGTTTTAGCAGTGCGCCGTCCTCGCTGTCGGTGAGGATATATATTTCTCCATTATAAACACGTACGTCACGGATGCGTTCATCTAAGTTTTCGAGCAGGGTTTCTTGTGCGATAATTTTGTCGCCTTCCAATTCCAGACGTCTTAAATGCTGTCCCGCGAGTGCGCCGACAAACAAATCGCCTTGCCAATTGGGAAATTGATCGCCTTCGTAGAACGCCATACCGCTGGGAGCGATGGAAGGTGTCCATTGCAAGATGGGATCTTCCATGCCTGGGGCGGTGCGTAAATCAGTGATTTTGGTACCCCAATAATTAATGCCGAACGTGACTTTTGGCCAGCCATAATTTGCGCCGCTTTTGAGGATGTTTATCTCATCACCGCCCTTGGGGCCATGTTCATGCGCCCAAATATCACCGCTGTGGAGATTAAGCGCTATGCCTTGTACATTGCGATGACCATAGGAATAGATGCGAGGCATTATGCCGTCTTTGTTGTTTGCAAAAGGGTTATCGTTGGGGATATCACCATTGGGTTTAATGCGCACGATTGTGCCGAGGTGGTTTTGCGGATTTTGCGCTTCTTCGGAATAATTAAAGCGTTCGCCCAATGTGATGAATAAATTTCCATCGGGGGCAAATAATAATCGGCTGCCCCAATGGTTATCGCCTTTCACTTTGGGTGTGGCGCGAAATATGATTTCGGCGTCACCGAGCGTATTGCTGCCGAGGTTGAGTTTTGCGCGCGCGACTTCGGTGTTGGCAATGGATTTATCGTTGGGCGCGGTAGCGGAATAAGAGAAATAGAGCCAGCCGCCATTTTCGAAATTTGGCTCTAGGGCGATATCAAGCAAGCCGCCCTGCCCTGTTTCGTAAACTTTGGGCATGCCTGTGATTTCGAATTTTTGACCAGTTGGCAACACACGCCATAATTTGCCACGACGTTCGGTGACCAGATAATCGCCGCCTTTTAAAAAAGCGACACTCCACGGATGGACGAGCTCACCTGTGATTTTTTCAAGTTTGAAATTTTCTTGTTGTGAAGGGTATCGATCTCCTGAAACTTGGCTAGCGGCTTGTTCGCATGATGCCAATAACATTAAAGATAAAAACAGGATCAGCGCCTTATTCATTGGGTAGCATTGTTGCATCTTTGGAATCTTTTTTCGTTCTTTTAGCTTCGGGGTCATTTTCGGCAATTTTAAACTCTGGTGGGGATGGCCCTTCTATGACTGTATTAATGTCATTGGGGGAGATCGATTTTGATGCTTCGGGAATCTCATCACCATTTTGCGTTTTTTGATAGTATATTAATTGTGGGTCGGTGGGGTCAATATCATTGGCATCAAAGGCTTCCTTGATGGCTTGGATGGCGCGAGAGCGGCTGATGACTTCTTGGGAGCGTTGTGAGTGAATCCACCAGCGTACACGCATTTCCAGTGAGGTCGAGCCTAACCCCCAGCACAGAATTTGCGGCGGGGGGTCTTGGAGAATTTCTTCAACTTGCGATAGTGAATGCTCAATAATTTTCGTCATTTTTCGGATATCGTACGCATAGCCGACTGTGAAATCAAATTCTACACGACGTTTTTCTTGTGAAGTATGAATGGTGACTTGGCTGGTGTATATTGTGGTATTGGGCACCACGATGTCGCGGCCATCAATAAGTGCGAATAATTGTTGCCCTTGGTTCTATACGTTGCACTGTGCCTTCTGCACCTTCGACCGTGATTTGATCGCCTCGGCGGAAGGGCATACGCAATAAAATCAACAACCCCGAAAGCCAGTTTTGCAAAATGTCTTTGAATGCAAAACCGAATGCGAGTGATCCAATCCCTAAGCTCGCGAGCATATCGGCAGGTTTTACGGAAGGGATAATGATCGTTAAGGCGAGCAACGCGCCAAAGACTATCATCGCCCAGAACCCAAAATCCGCGAGTAATTTACCCAGGTCGTTGCGCCCTCTACGATTGAAATATCCATTGATTGCGCGACTAAGCGCATAGGCGATGAGAGCTACAAGGAATAGGATGACTATCCCGACAATCAAATTGGGTAAGCGTTCGTAAAAATCAACGCTCCAGCCTTGGATAGTTGATAAAGCCAAGCTTAAGCCGCTATTAATTGCGTTGTCATCATTCATTTATAAACTTCCTTTAAGTCATACATACGCAGTTTAGCATGTAATTGTTCCGTCATTTGTGTTTGAATTTAAAAATGATGAAAATTCGAGAGATTGTCGCGTCTGATTTTGCCGAATGGCTTGTGCTTTGGGATGAAAATAATATGGGTGTGCGCGATATTGATGTTAGCGCACAAACTTGGGCGCGGTTGTTGGATAATGATGCGCAAGTTTATGGATTGGTGGCGGAGGATCGGGGCGAGATAAAAGGATTGGTGCATTATGTTGTGCATCCAACGACGGGGCATTTAAAAGATGTATGTTATATGCAAGATCTCTATGTCGCGCCGCAATTTCGTGAGCAAGGGGTTGCAAGGGCTATGGTGGAATATTTAGCCAAATATGGCCGAAATAAATGGGCGCGGATGTATTGGCTTGCGGATGCAAATAACATGGCGGCGCAAGCTTTGTATAAAAGTCTTGGAAAACGCCTAAATTTTACGCTACATATGATGGCATTATAAAAGGAAAATCTTATGAAGTTTACATTAAGCTGGCTAAAGCAGCCATTGGACACAAATGCGAGTTTAGAGCAGGTTTGTGAAACGCTTACGGACATAGGTTTGGAGGTCGAAGATGTCGTTGATAGCGCAGCCGAATTTGCGTTGTTTAAAGTTGCGTATGTACAAGCCGCCGAGCCGCATCCTGATGCTGATAAATTGCGTGTATGTACTGTGCAAACGGCTGATCATGGCGTACAAACTATTGTATGCGGAGCGCCCAATGCGCGCGCTGGGATGAAGGCGATTTTTGCGCCTGATGGTGCTTATATTCCAGGGTTGGATGTGACGCTCAAGAAAACCAAAATACGCGGCGTTGAGAGCAATGGCATGCTTGTGTCGGAAAAAGAGATGTGCTTATCGGATGAGCATAACGGTATTATTGAAGTGGATGAGAAGTACGAAGTTGGTACGCCGATGGCGGAGATTTTCGGGCTTGATGATCCGTTGATTGAAATTAATCTTACGCCTAATCGCGCTGATTGTGCGGGTGTTTACGGGATTGCCCGTGACTTGGCGGCGGCTGGTTTGGGTACGCTGAAGCCTTTGGATTTCCCCATGCATAAAGGCGCATTTAAATCTGATATTGGTGTGAAGATTGAAGATATGGAAGGTTGTCCATTATTTATTGGGCGTCAAATTAAAGGCGTCAAGAATGGGCCTTCGCCCGAATGGTTGCAAAATTTGTTAAAATCTGTAGGTCTGCGCCCAATTTCTGCGTTGGTGGATATTACAAATTTTATCACGCTCGATCATGCGCGTCCGCTTCATGCTTATGATGCAGATAAATTGAGCGGTGATATTGTTGTGGGTACGTCCAAAGGCGGAGAGACGTTAGAGGCGCTTAACGATAAGACGTACACGCTGAATGAAGGCGCGGTGACGATCAATGATGCAAGCGGCGTTATAGGGCTTGGCGGTATTGTCGGCGGCACTTCAACGGGGTGCGATGAAGATACGACCAACATCTTCCTTGAAGCGGCATATTTCACACCTGCGCGCATTGCCCGTACTGGCAGAGATTTAGGCGTGGAATCTGACGCGCGTTATCGTTTTGAGCGCGGTGTTGATCCCGAATTTGTCGAGCAAGGCATGGCATTATTTACCAAAATGGTGCTGGAGATTTGTGGTGGTATTGCGAGCGAGGTCATTATTGCCGGTGCAACGCCGCAATGGAAACACGACATTGCATATGATTTTGGATATTACAAAAAATTAATTGGCGCGGATGTGCCTGAGTCTCGTCAAAGGGAAATTCTTGAAAGTCTTGGTTTTGTGATTAGGGGTTCAAAAATTACGCCGCCTTCATGGCGCGGAGATGTGTCAGCTAAGGCCGATATTGCCGAGGAAGTGGCGCGGATTGTTGGTTTTGATGCTATTCCTTCGGTTTCCGTGACTGGACCAGTGGTGCAAGCGCCCGCGGAAACCATGTTGGGGGCGGCTATGCGTAAAGCACGTGCGGCGCTGACTTCACGCGGACTACATGAATGTGTGACATGGTCGTTTTTGGATGAGAGTAGTGCGCGTCGTTTTGGTGCGAATGATCAAGCGGTTGCAAAATTGCGTTTGCAAAACCCGATTTCCAGCGAAATGGATGTGATGCGCCCGAGCATTTTGCCCAATTTGATTAGTGCGGCTATACGCAACGACGCGCGCGGCTATCCGCATGCGGCGTTGTGTGAAGTGGGGCCAACATTTGCAGGGGTAAAGCCGAGCGAACAAAATATGATGGCGGCCGGTATTCGCACAGGTTCTAACGCAGCGCGGCATTGGGCGGATAATCAAGTGGCGCGCAAAATTGATCTTTATGATGCGAAAGCGGATGCGCTGGCGGCATTAAGTGCTTGTGGCGCGCCATCGGAGAATGCACAAATTTCGCGTGATGCGCCTGATTATTTCCATCCTGGGCGCTCCGGTGCTTTGCGGTTGGGTAAGAATGTGCTGGCGTATTTCGGGGAAATTCATCCCGCCATTCTCGAGGAAATGGGCGTGAAATTCCCTGTGGTGGGATTTGAAGTGATACTCAATAATATTCCCGAAGCCAGAGCCAAAGGCACCGAGAAATCAATGCTGCATTTAGAACCGCTTCAACCGTTAAATCGCGATTTTGCGTTTTTAGTGAATGATGAAGTGGCCGCGAGTGATATTGTCAAAGCCGCGATGGGCGCGGATAAAAAGCTTATTCAATCGGCGGAAATATTTGATATCTATACGGGCAAAGGTGTGGATGCGGGCAAAAAATCTGTCGCTTTATCTATTACGATTCAACCCAAAAATCAAAGCTTGCATGATAAAGACCTTGAAGCGCTTATGAATGCGGTAACACAAAATGTAATGGAAAAATGCGGCGGCGTTTTACGGGGGTAGATACAAAAAAACCATGCCTGATTTAAAAAAATCTTAAGCATGGTTTTTTGTGTGCTTATAAGACTAAGCGGCTCTTGAATATGTGTCTACGTTATCGAAGACATTTTCAACTTTTTGTTTTTGCGCTTTGTCTTTGGCGTCAACAGCCAACAAAATCGCGCCATCTTTGATTTGATCTTCGTAGATTTTGGCTTCGTGCTCAGGAATACCCAAGCCAATAAGACCGCCTACCAAACCACCTGCAACTGCACCAGCGCCGATACCGGCAAGTGTTGTCATCAACGCACCTGCTACTACCAAATTTAAGCCTGGTAGTACCATAGCGGTAGCCGTTGTGATTGCACCCAAAACGCCGCCGATAATTCCACCAGCAGTGGCTCCAGCAACGGCGCCTTCGTCAGCTTTGGTATGCTCTTCGATGTTAAAGCTTTTACCGCGTGTATCATCAGTCATGATCATGCTGATTTGTTTTTCATTTACGCCAAGAGCTTCGATCTTGCGTAGCGCATTTTCTGCGTCAAGGCGGGTTTTAAATGTAGCTGTTACAATATTACTCATAATGTTTTCCTTTTTAGTTTGGGTTGTCATTTAAAAGTAGTAGTGACTCGCAAACACATGAAAAGCCCGCTTGTTCCACAATTTATTTTTGGAACTTACGGTCTTAGAAAGCGTTTAATGAATTTTTTAATGGGTAATTACAGCATGCTAAAATGAACTTTACTCTAAGTCTATCCGATGACCTTGATTAAAAGCAAATCTTTCAACGTCCATATCTGGAGTTGATTGAACTAGTTTGTTTCTCGCCCCTCTAAGAAATTGTGCAATTTCACCATCTTTTATGTCAGTATCAACATCTAACTTTCCTAAAATTTCATTGGCTATCTTATGCATGATTTCTGCGGTTTGCGTTGTGGGAACTATCAAGTTGTTGCCTGTAGCAGATTTTATAGCTATAATTTCCATATAC
>JBBKXA010000158.1:0-10487 GCA_037969235.1 Bdellovibrionales bacterium
ACTTCAATCCGATCGAACCATCATTCGGAACACTCAAACGTAAAAGAGAATTTGCCCCACCTGACACACCAATAATTGAAATCATTAAATCATCCGAATGTTATTTGGAATGACTATAGTTTGTTGATTTTTGATGCCGCTCTTTAAAAATCCTTGCCAAAGGTTTGTATTTTCTCGCTCTGCTCTTTCTTGTCATGGCGGTTTTATTCGGTAAAGTCATTTTCATCCTCTATACATTTATTTTATATCTAAACAATACAAACAATATGGAATTAAGAATTCTATGTCAATAAAAATCGCGCTCAACAATCAAAGCAACACAACTTAAAAATTCTCCCAACCACCACCCAGCGTGGTATAAAGCGCGATCAGCTTCGTGATCGAATTTGTTTCTGAGACAATCAAGCTATCTTCGCTATCAATCAATTGGCGCTCCGCATCAACTACGGCAAGATAATCCTGCTCCCCCGCATCATAGAGCTGCTTGGCCAGCGACAATGCTGTGCGGCGGCTTTCCACCCCTTGCGCCAAGCGCACACGCGTCTCCAGCTCTTCCCCATACCGAGTCAATGCGCTCTCTGTATCCCGTAACGCAAGCAGAACGCTTTGCTCATACGCCGCAAGCGCTGCCTCGCTCTCGGCCTCTTTCATATCCACCCGCGCCCTGAGTGCGCCACCTTCAAATACCGACCATTGAATCATCGAAGCCAGCGACCATAAACCGCTACCGCCTGTAAACAGATCACCAAATGTCCGCGCACTCGATCCAATATCACCAGTCAGGAAAAATTTCGGAAACAAATCCGCCTGCGCCACGCCGATATCCGCCACAGACGCCGCCAACTCACGCTCGGCCATTCTGATGTCTGGACGGCGACGTAAAATATCCGAACGCAAACCCACCGGCACAACATCCGGCGGCGTTGGCAGGGGCGCAATACGCTCCATTTCCCCCAGCAAAGCTTCAGGCGGCTGTCCCAGCAACACCGACAAGCTATAAATAGAAACGCGCAATTCGGCGCGCAAATTCGGCAGGCGCGCCCGCGTCAATTCATATTCCCCTTGCGCCCGTGCTAAATCAAAATTGCTCGTTTCCCCCGCATTCATACGGTCTTGAACAATATCAAACGTGCTTTTAAGCAACTGAGTGTTTTTCTCTGTATTTGCAATACGCTTCTGTAATCCCCGCGCTTCATAATACGTACGCGCAACATCCGACAATGTCGCGAGCATCACATCATTATAATAAGCCATGGACGCCGCATAACGCGCATCCGTTGCCTCATAAGCGCGGCGATTACCACCGAAAATATCAATCTCCCACGATGCATCAAACCCCGCATCAAACACATTATTAATTTGCCCGCTATTGTTGGAAGACGCAGAGCTCGATTTAGATCGCCGCGCCCCTGCATCACCACCGAGCTCAGGCAAAAACGCCCCGCCATCTACACGTTTTGCCGCACGCGCCGCACGGGTGTTCGCCAGCGCTATTTTAATATCTTTGTTATGCGCCGCCGCTTGTGATATATAATCTTCCAAAAGCGGATCTTGGAAGATTTGCCACCACCGCGTATTGATCGGCGCGGTTGAAACTGCACCACTCTTCGATGAAAACCAGCCATCGACAAAACTGATCGAGGACGCGGTATAATCAGGGCCTACCGCACATCCGCTCACAACCAACACAGCACTAGTGAGTAATAATTTTTTCATCATCGCGCCATATCCTTTTTCCGGCCTACCTGTTGCGCCTCTAGTGCGCGGCGTACATCTCCAGGTGATCCCGTCTTGCGCGCTAAAATATCATAGGCCAAAGGCACAATAAATATCGTAAACACCGTCGCCGCGCTTACGCCAAATAAAATCACAACCCCAATCGCCACACGCGTTTCCGCTCCTGCGCCCGAAGAAAAAATCAACGGCAATGAACCCGCCACAGTGGTAATGCCCGTCATCACAATGGGCCGCAGTCGAATTTGCGCCCCTTCCATCAAGGCTTGAGAAAACTCCATCCCTTCATCACGCAATTGATTAACAAATTCGACAATCAAAATCCCGTTTTTCGCCGCCAATCCAATCAACATAATCAATCCGATCTGCGTATAAACATTGAGCGAATTTCCAGTAAAATACAGTCCCGCCAAAGCCCCCATAATTGCCAGCGGTACGGTGAGAATAATCACCATTGGATGAATATAACTCTCGAACTGCGCCGCCAAAACCAAAAACACGATTACAAACCCTAACATGAAGATAAAAAACAATGACGATCCGCTCGTTTGATAATCAAGCGATAGCCCCTTGTAATCAATCGCCGCACTGTCGGGCAAATTATCACGCACCAATCCGCGCAAATAATCCAGCGCATCACCAAGCACATAGCCGTCTTCTAATCCCGCTTCAATCGTAATTGAACGCACACGATTATAGCGATTAAGCGCACCAGAATCCGCATATTCCTCAATGGTCACCAAATTTGAAAGCGGAATTAACTGCCCTGAATCTGAACGTACATATATATTTTGCATGTTGGTCGGCGTGCGCTGTGTATCGCGCTCACCTTCCAAAATCACATCATATTCTTCACCATCATCAATATATGTCGTCACCCGCCGTGACCCCAGCATGGATTGCAAAGTCGCCCCGATCACGGCGCTACTCACACCCAAATCACCCGCGCGGTCTTTATTGATCTTCACCCTCAACTGCGGCTTGGTTTCTTTGTAATCGCTGTCTACATCGGTCAATCCGGGGTTATTCTCGTTGATTTTTTCAATCAAAATATCGCGCCACTGCGCCAATTCCTCATACGTTCCACCGCCCAAAACAAATTGTACGGGTTTCGATGTCCCGCCGCCAAACCCCTGACGCATTACAGGAAATGCCCGCACGCCAGGCAAATCAGCCATCTTCCCCGCAATCTCACCCATCACTTCTTCGGCTGGTCTACGGCTTGCCCAATCATTCATCACAACAATCACCATTCCGTCATTAAAACTGGAGAGTGTGCCAAATGAACGCGGCGCACGGATCAACAAACGATTAACCTCATCCGTCTCAACATACGGCATAAGGCGGCGCTCAATTTCTTCCATATATTCTTTGGTATATTGGTAAGATGCGCCCTCAGGGCCATTCACCATCAAAAAGAAAGCCCCTCGATCTTCCTTGGGCGCATATTCAGAAGGCAGCGCATTAAACAGGAAGTAAGATAAGCCCCCCAACATCGCAAAACCGATAAAAACAATAAACCTGAATTTCAGCATTGTGGTTAAAACACGCGCATATCCCGCCGAAAAGCGATCAAAAACATGATCGACCTTAACATGAAAATTGCTTTTCTCACTTTTCTTCAGCAATTTTGATGCCAGCATCGGACAAAGCGTAACCGCAATTAAAGTTGAAAAACTTACCGCCGCCGCCATAGTGATCGCAAATTCCGAAAATAACCGCCCCAAATCGCCTTCTAAAAATGTAATAGGCGCAAAAACCGCCACCAAAACCACAGTCGTGGCGATCACCGCAAAACTCACCTGCCGCGTGCCGTAATATGAGGCGGACAAAGGCGGCTCGCCTTTTTCAATGCGGCGGTAAATGTTTTCCAAAACCACAATCGCATCATCCACCACCAACCCAATCGCCAAAACCAGCGCAAGCAATGTCAGCAAATTAATCGAAAACCCAAAAATATTCAGCACAATAAATGTGGCAATCAACGATACAGGCACCGTGACAGCGGGAATAATCATGGCCCTCCAGCTACCCAGAAACAGCCAGATCACACTCACAACCAAAATCATCGCAATAAACAGCGTCTTATAAACTTCCGCAAGCGCCCCGCGCACAAATACGGATGTATCATAAGAATTGATGATCTTCATACCGGGCGGTAAATCAGGCTGTAACCGCTCTGCCAAATCAATAGCCCCCTGCGCCACATCAATCGTATTGCCCTTGGATTGCTTAATAATACCGAGCCCCACCATCGGCACGCCGTTACCACGGAAAAATGTGCGGTTTTCAATCGCTGAACGCTCAACCCGCGCCACGTCACCAAGGCGCACCAAATAATTTTCACCCTTGGCAATCACCAATTTTTGGAAATCTTCCGCTGTGCGATAACCACGATCCACGCGCGCTGTAAATTGCACTTCTTCGGATTCAATGCTCCCCGCAGGCAACTCTACATTTTCACTGCGCAGCGCCGCTTCAACATCTTGCACCGTCAACCCACGCGCCGCCATTTGATTACGATCAAGCCACACCCGCATGGAATATTCTAAACCACCGCCAATACGAACATTTGCCACACCGGGCAGAACCGAAAAGCGATCCTGCAAATACCGCTTTGCATAATCTGTTAACTCTAACACGCTCATCTGCGTGCTTTCCAAATTAAGCCACAAAATCACATCATCGCTGGAATCGGCTTTTTGAATATCAGGTGGATCGGCTTCTTCGGGTAAATTATCCGTAACCCCCGAAACCCGATCACGTACATCATTCGCCGCGGCCTCGATATTGCGCTCAACATCAAATTCAATATTAATGCGCGAACGCCCGTCCGTTGACGTTGATGAAATAAATTTAATCCCTTCAACGCCCGATATCCGATCTTCAATCACTTCGGTGATGCGTGTTTCAACAACATTGGCGGACGCACCCGTGTAGCTAGTGCTTATCGACACCACAGGTGGGTCAATATCGGGATATTCACGCAATGACAATTTGGAATATGAAACCAACCCAAACGCAATCAAAAGCAGCGATAATACCGACGCAAAAACAGGGCGCGTAACCGAAATATCCGAAAGGATCATCTATTGCTCCTTATCGGTTTTAGCTGAAGTTTTTTCGGGTGTGTTTTGTGCGGCTTGTTTCAAAAGTGCATCGAGCGTCGCATCTTCAATTTCTTCCGCGCGAATACTCACATCCGCGCCGTCGCGTAATTTTTGCGTGCCGTGAACTACAATCTTATCCCCCGCCTTCAATCCTGATAAAACCTCAATCGTTCCGGGCTTCCGCGCGCCAAGCGTTATGGTTGTTTCTGCAACCACTATTTTGCCACCATCTTGTGCGATCACATAAACAAAATTCTTATCGGCACGTTTAACCAACGCTTCTTCAGGTATCAAAATCGCTTGGCGAGGATTTTTGTAAACCACAATATTCATCAACAATCCAGGCTTCAATGCGCCGTCTTCATTCGGGATAACTGCTCGCACTTTCACCGTGCGCGTTACTGGATCAATCTGCGTGTTAACCGTCTTCACCTCGCCCTTAAACGCTCGATCACCAAAGGCTTCCACATATCCCGTAATAGACAAACCCGCCTTTAAACTCTCCAAATAAACAGAAGGTACAGAAAAATCGACTTTAATCTGGCTTAAATCATCAATCGTGGTGATCATATCACCAGGTTGCACCAGCGTGCCCACGCTCATCTCTCGTAAGCCCAAAATCCCATCAAACGGCGCAACGATTTGATAGCTTTGCAAACCCGCTTTGATCGCATCAGCCGAAGCCTGCGCCTGTTTTAATTCCGCGAGCCGCCCCTGCAATGTCGCTTTGGGCAAAGCACTATTGCCGCTTAATTTTTTGGCGCGATTATAAGATGTTTGCGTCTCCGTCGTCATCGCTTGCGCCGAACGCAATTCGGCTTCTTCTTGTGATTTATCAAGTGTCACCAGCAAATCTCCTTGCTTGACCTCTTGCCCATCTTCAAAGTGAATTTCCGTGATTTTTTCTGATCGATCAGCGGTAATTATTACGCTCTCGTTGGCTTTAGTTGTGCCAAGTGCTTCAACTTGATCTGAAAAATCACCTTGAATAACGGGCGCAACAATAACCTGCGTCGGCCCTTTCGATCCGCCTCTTTGTGCGTCAACAACAGAAGGAAAACTTAAAATCAGCGCAATAATTAAGGCATAACCCAATCGGTTCATAAGTGCTTCTCTTTTTTAAAAAGGCCAAAGCCTCATGTTTTTTACGATCTCTATACAAATAGCGTATACGCATCAAATATAAAGAACCTTCGGAACTTTTTAAAAAAATAAAAACACAGCGTTGTGCTTAAACGCACAAGAACACAGCCATTGTTTTAAAATGACACTTTTGCTCCGACAATACCCGTATGTGAAACAACCCCTTCATCGGCGGTAATACGCGGCAAAATCAATGGCACAAACCCATGATTAATCATATATTCCGCCCCCACTGACACATGCGGCAAAACATCAACTTCTATGCCGGCAATAGCTTGTTGCATTTGATACCATTCATCACCCGCATCGCCTTGCTCGCCGCGCGAATATGCCAACGTGTATTTCGTAGGCATTTCCAAAATAGTATCGTTATAACGTCCTTGAACCGTCAAGGCGCGCACTTTGCTATCGGTCGCAGGCCAGTCCTTTAATGTTTGCGTATATTCAACCATAAAATCATAATTGCTTAGGCTTAATTCGATATTGGCGTTCACCAAGCTATTCCAAGACCGATCATTAATGCCCATCAATGGAGGATGATGGGCGAGGGTGCTGTCATAGATACTGCCTCTTAAAAAACCAGCGCCCACTTTAATCTCGTTTTTATCATCATATCCAAACGGAATGGCTTGCGAAGCATTGAGCGCAAAATTTTAAATGAACCGTCATTATCTGGAGAATTCAAAACTCTTATGCCGCGATCATTTTTGATCAAACTGGCCGAAACCATAGTGCCCTTGTCATTCACATACCCCGCCTCTATCAACGGCGCATCCGATTGCGCCCAAAAATAATGTGCGCTGTGGGTATGGGTAAATGGCGCATAGCTATCAAAATTACCAAAATTTACACTCTTTTTACCTGCGGTTAAATATAATGGGAATTTGCCTAAATCCCCGAGCGTCACCCAATATTGCCTTATTTGCTTTTGCGACTGGATCGGATATTCAATTTCAGTATATTCCCCTTGAACGAACCCTGTCACCCACGGCAAAACCGCCGTAGCATCAACCGTAATATCATTGATGACACCATAAGAATCTTCATCTCCACTGCTATGGGTAGGGGGCAAGCGCGATAAAATCGGAAATTTGCCATCTGTGTTGGTTTTCTCCGAAATAAAAGTGCCCACTGCGCGCCCGCCGACATATAGACGATAAGGTTGCAATGTCCCATCCGCCGCGGCCTTAAGCTGAACCACCGCTTTATCGGTAACATGCTCTTGGCGCTCCATCATTTTTTTTGAATATTCGACATCCGTATTCACAAATCCGGGGATAAATTCATACGCCCCATCCATCTGCGCCGTCGCATCGCGGGCGTGATAAACAAATACACTTATCAGAGAAACTAAAAAGCAGAACTTCATACACATTCGTAAACCCGATACTAAAAATGCTAAAAAATTTACAAACTAGATTATATCCTTAAACCATATCAATAACATAAAACACTTGAAAATCTATGCTTGAAACGTTATTTTTATAAAACTTTTTTAAACAATATCAGGATATATTTCATGAAAAAAACAGCCCTCCACGCACTCCACATTGAACTCGGCGCCAAGATGGGCGAATTCGCGGGCTATGACATGCCGCTTTATTACGATGAGGGCGTGATGAAAGAACATCTTTGGGTGCGCTCTGATTGCGGGCTGTTCGATGTATCCCACATGGGTCAAGCGATGATTAAGGGCACGCAAGGCGGCACGGACGCGCTGGATTTTATCCAAACAATCACCCCATCCACATTCGAAAAACTCGGCATTGATCGCACCAAATACACCGTGCTCACCAACGAACAAGGCGGCATCATCGACGATCTTATGATCACGCGCACGGGCGAAAATGATTTCCATTTGGTCATCAATGCGGGTTGTAAAGACAAAGACATCGCATGGATGAAAAGCCATTTACCAAAAAGCTTAGAATTTACCTATTTTGACGACTGGGCTTTGCTCGCGCTCCAAGGGCCAAAGGCAGAAAAAGTCATGAAAGATGTTCTTGATATCGACCTCTCCGATATGCCCTATATGAGCATCTGGGCAAAAGACGACTACACCATGTTCGTCAGCCGCTTGGGCTATACGGGCGAAGACGGCTTCGAAATCGCCGTGAAGAATGCGGATGCTGAAAGCTTAGCGCGCGCCCTCTTGCTCCATGAATCCGTCAAACCCATCGGTCTCGCCGCGCGCGATTCACTGCGCTTGGAAATGGGCTACGCGCTCTATGGTCACGAAATTAATGCCGAAACTTCTCCAGTCGAAGCCAATATGAACTGGGTTTTGGGCAAAAATGCCAGCGGCTATATCGGCGAAAAGCGTATAAAATCTGACTTACAAAACGGCGTGAAGCGTAAGCTTGTTGGCATAAAACTCATCGATAAAGGCGTTGCCCGCGAAGGCGCAGAAATACGAAACGAAGAGGATCATATTGTCGGAGTCCTCACATCTGGCGGTCACTCCCCAACACTTGGGCAATCCATCGGCATCGGCTACGTCGCCACCGATCTCGCGCATAATGGCCAAAAAATCTACGTCAATGTCCGCGGCCGCAACATCGCCGCCCAAGTCGCCCCCATGCCCTTCGTCCCCGCCAGTACAAAATCCGCGAAAAAAAGCAAAGCAGCTTAATTAATTTCATATCACCGCGCCCCAAACAAAGCATGCCAGACCTGATCTGGCATCGATTATTCACGAACTTCAGGATGCTCTGTTTATCTCTGCGCACTCTGTAGTGAATCAACTTTCATTCTCGCCGAAAACCATTTTCATGCTAAAATAAAACATGCTCGAAAATATCTCCCCCATCGATCTCATCCTCGGCCCGCCGTTGATGCTAATGGTAATATTTATCGCATTATTCATCCATGAAATGGGGCACTACGTGGCCGCGCGCATTTTTAAAATGCCGATCAAAACCATCGTCATCGGTGTTGGGCGCACCACCAAATTTTGGAACGATAAGCGCGGCACACGCTGGTCTATCCGCCGCTGGCCGCTCGCCGCCTATGTTGAACTCGAAGGCCTCGATCATAATTTCACCGCCCGCCGTTTTTGGAAACGCAGCCTCACCATTATCGCCGGCCCCCTCGCCAATGTCGCCATCGTCCCGCTGATCTTCTTCGCTTTTTACATTACTGTCGGCCAACCCTCCACCCCCGCTTTCATCACCGGCGTAGAACTCGGCCTCGCCGCCGACAAGGCAGGATTTGAGCCCGGCGATCAATTCCTTAGCGTCGATGGTCAAACCATAACAAATAACCAAGACATGTGGCGCCTCGCCTATGCCAAAGGCGCCACCCAAAGCACATATGTCATTCGGCGCGACGGCAAAACATTCGAAACCCAATTCACTCCCGACTGGATCGAATATATCGACGAAGACGGCATCACCCGCAAAAATGCCCGTTTCGGCATAATCTGGGCGCACGCCCCCTATAAACTCACCGCTATCACCTCTGTAAACGGCGAGGATACAACCGACAACAAAACCAAAGCCCACACATTAATAGAACAAAATATGGATAAAATTGCGGTGCTGGATATCAAAGGCATCAACAACGAATCCAAACCCGCCCGCGTCAAATTATCATCCGCCGCCAATATCGGCTTTTCCGCCCGCGACGCCCCCGATTTTAAGCTACTCTATCTCGGTCAAACCCGCGGTAATATTTACATGCAAAAACCTATCAAAGATCAAGCCATAAACGCGCTGCGCTATACTCAAAAATTGGTAGCAAACATCGCATCCGTGCCTTTCCAACTACTCCCCGTCGATCCCTATAAGGTCAAAGATGTAAACAAAGTCACGCACCCCGATTCGCACTGGATCAACGCGCTCTATCACTACGTACATTTGCTGGGCATCGTCAGTATTTTTGTCGCGCTTTTTAATCTCTTGCCGTTGCCCAACCTCGATGGCGGGCAGTTGCTTATCCAAACAATCGAGCATATCCGCAAAACCCCCCTCACCAACAAAGCCAAAGCATGGATCTTTGTCGCCGCTTTTGGCTCACTCTACGCCACAATGTTAATCGCAAATTCAGACAACGTGCCACGCTATATTGACTCCCGCCTGAAAAAAGTCCATGAATTTATAAACGAATAACTTACAATAAACACACTATGAAAGGCGCGCCCGTTATGGCTGAACTCAAATTTACTGAAGACCACGAATCAATCTATGTCGATGGCGACACCGCATGGGTGGGAATCACCGCTTACGCCCAAGACGCGCTCGGCGATTTGGTGTTTGTTGAACTCCCCGAAATCGGCAAAAAAGTCTCAAAAGGCGATGAATTCGCCGTGGTAGAATCAGTCAAAACTGCCGCCGAAGTCTACTCCCCCGTAGACGGCGAAGTGGTCGAAGCCAACGCGGGCATGGAAGGTGATTTAGAACTCATCACCAAAGCCCTAGCCGACGGCGGCTGGATCGCCAAAATCAAAATGAACGACACCAGTCAATTAGACGGCTTAATGAGCCAAGCCGATTACGATGA
>JBBKXA010000159.1:0-6120 GCA_037969235.1 Bdellovibrionales bacterium
AATGAGCGTGGAGGATTGAATGAATGGCGTTTGTATTTCTAATTTCTCGCACACATAGCGAATAATATTTTGGTTTAGCTCTGAGATATATTCTGGCTTTGTATGAAAAAAATCGAAAATATCTTCGTAATCTTTATAAAACGGGGCTTTTTGATAGTTGAATTGAATGGACTTCACAATTTTATCTAAAGGGTTTTTATCCCCCTCATACAAGATTTTAGTATCACCTATGGATTGGAATTGCTTGCCTTTGGAAGCCACAGGCACGCTCAGCCATATGGGGTCATTGGACGTTCTAATCTTATTGCGTTGTTGCCAGCTGCGTTTTTCAAATTGCACATGATCAAAAAAAACAAACTCATCTACCCGCTCTATCAGTGAAAAATAGCCAATCCACGGTAGAAAAGTTGGCTGCATAATGGCTATAGATTTCATAGATAACCTCTTTTATTAACATTCCACCGCTAGGCAAATCCCATTTGCGCCGTAGCCGTTGCCATTATAGTACATGATATGTTGTCCTTTATGTTTGATCACAACAGGATAGCATATCATTTCCTCGTCTGGTCCGCCTTGTGAGGGGTGCAAATTAACCGCTTTATCATAGCGCGTCCAAGTCACACCATCTTCGGATTCCGCATAGCGAGGAATATAATGGCCCCCTTTTGAGGAAAACCACATTCTATATATTCCATTGTCTTTAATCACATAGGGCCGCGCAAGGGCATTCTCACCTTCTGCAAAATCAATCGCGACTAGTCCTTGGCGATCCCAGTTTTTTCCATCTTTTGAGGTAGCTGTTTGGATATTATATCGCGGCAGATCTTTATGCACCCACTCCACGCCTGCAACGTAATACATGCGAAATACATCATCATCCTTGATCACCCATGGCGCGGTGTTAATAAAAGGGTTTACTCTGTTTCGTCCTATGATCGGTGCTTCCGACCACCGCTCAAAGCTCTCCCCAATGTCTTGGCTTATCGCAAGGCCACCAAACAAATCCATGCGCGTTGTGCCCCCTGGTTTAAAACCGATGATATACATGAAAATTTCATTATCCATAGGAAGCAGGCACGATGCCAGCACACCATTATCATCAAATGCACCTAACCTGCCGGGTGTTAAAACAGCATCGGATTTATATTCAATGACCTTTTCTGGCTCGTTCATATTGATAAGCGCGTAGCCAATGTGGGATTGATTATTCTCATTACGCCCTGCAAAATAAATACGATACATGTCGTTTTTTAAATAGTGTGGGGTAGGCAACATAGCATGCGTCTTCATCCACCAAATATTTTCATTAGGCTTAATCACCAATCCTTTTTTCTGCCATTTAATCAATGGGAAGTGCATGCCGCTTAATCCTTAAAGTTTAAAATATGATTGCTTTATTTTTTGCGCGCGGCGATCCTCTTTAGGGAGGATTGTGCAAGCCGTCCCCAAAGCCACGCAGCGATCAGGAAGGTCTTTAGTGACAGAGGCATCCATGGCGACAAACACGTCATTACCGATACTCAAGAAATCTTTAAATGTGGCGTTCACCCCGATAAAGCAGCGCTCGCCTATTTTGCAATGCCCCGATATTACAACATGCGATGCGATATATGTGTGATCGCCAATATGACTACCATGCCCAATATGATTGCCCGACCACACCATAACATTACTGCCAATTTTCACCGTAGGTTGGATGGTTTGGTTTTCTAAAATAAAGCAATTATCGCCGATTTTTAAATCAGACCAGCATGTTGCTTTTGAGGAGATATAATTAGCCAGCGTGTAGCCAGACTTTTTGGCTTGATGGTATTTTTCTTCTCTCAGCTGGTTCAGCTTAGTGTAGGAAAGAGCTACATGCATCTCAAATTTTTCGGGCGGGTATTTTTCTGTTACTTCGCTGTAAGGGATTACAGGCAGGCCTTCATACTCTTTAAATTCGAAATAATCATCATCCACTGTAAAGGCTATAACCTCATATTCGCTGTCATGGGTGAAGTAAAATCGTGCCAACGCGGCGATTTCTGCCGTTCCAAATATAACCAGTCGTTTTTTCATCATTTACTCTATCAATTCCAGTGTGACGGGCGAGTGTTTGGCGATGTCATGCTTGACGATTTTGCCGAGAATTTCTTTATAATGCTTCGTGCTTACCCCGCCAGAATCAGCAGGCGCGCGGATGCTTTTTACATTTAAAGCGGAGAGTTCATCGCCTTTTGCAATATCTTCAATCGTCCAGAATTGACGTGTGAAAATACCTTTTTTCTTTAAATTAGTGTCCCCACCATATTGAATAGAGCCCAGACTTTCCCATGCCCATTTTGTGTCATGACATAGCGCTTTTAATTCTTGCGGCTCTAGTGAGAATGAAGAATCTGGCCCACCATCGTTTCTATCAAATGTGTAATGTTTTTCAATCACGCACGCACCTAGCGCTACCGCTGCGACGGATGTTGCTGTTCCTAATGTATGATCGGATAACCCGAAGAGAATATTGAAACTATCCTTCATATCGATCATCGTTTTTAAGTGTGTGTCGCTTGCTGGTGCTGGATAAGCGCTAACGCAATGCAACACGATCAACCGATCCCCGCCGCCAAGGCTTTTAATGAATTCAATGGTTTCGGCAACATCCTGTTTACTTGCCGCGCCTGTTGAAACAATGAGCGGTTTTCCGGTTTTGACAACAGCTTCAACGAGCGGCCAGTCGGTTAGTTCATTAGACGCTATTTTATAAGCAGGTGCGTTCAACCCCTCAAGAAGATCAAGCGCGGCTTTATCAAAGGGGGAGCTGAAAATTGTGATTTCCAGTTTTTTTGCACACTCAAACAGCTCTGGAAACCAATCCCATGGGGTGTGCGCTTCTTGGTACAGCTCGTATAAATTACGTCCAGCCCAAGTGCCTTCTTTAAGGATAAAAGCATCTTGCTTGGAATTAATGGTCAAAGAATCAGCGGTATATGTTTGCAACTTAACGGCACTGGCGCCCGCATCCTTGGCAACCTGAATGAGCGTTTTCGCGCGTTCAATATCGCCATTATGATTGCCGGAAAGCTCAGCGATAATGTAAGGCGGGTGTTCATTCCCTATTTTTGTGCCATCAATACTGATTGTCTGATTCATGAATGAAAAACCTCTAATAACGCGTTGGATAAACTCTCTGCACCATGCGCAGTATATTGCATTTTTGCAATGCAGATGAGCATATTTTTATAAATTTTCGGGGTGTCCTGCAATATACTTAGGGCGTGGTTCCAATCATCTGACGACGTGTCTTCATCAAGCCCCACATATTGTGAAGCGCCCAAGGCGGCATATGTCTCGCTTAGATGGTGGTGTTGCGGATATATCGCAGTAAATATCACGGGTAGCCCGCAGGCGAGGGCTTCGTAACGCGATGTGCTAGAGCCACATATGCCGAGATCCGCCCAATCATAATGCGTAAAAAGATTTTCAGGGGCTTCAATAATTTCATAAGGTTGATCGGCACAAAATTCTTTAATTTTTTTAATATGGTGTTTCGCAAATGATGGACCAATGATCACTCGAATATTTACATTTCTATCTTTTGCAATCCCTTGCAGAGCCTTTATTGTATTGCCTTGTGGGTCTGCTCCCCCAAAAGTGATCAGTATATTTTTGATTCGGCTGATCTCTCTTTTGCGATAGGCGGAGGCATATATATTATCAAGCAGCGTATATTTTGGTCCATAAAACCAGTGTTTCGCATTGGGCGGGCAATCTTCCTGTACGCCGAAATAGGGTTGCACATATGCCGTAACTTGGGGCGCGCGTTCATCCCTCAGCGAGTCATCATCTAAACCATCAATAAAAGCGATTTGGATACCTTTAGTAGATAGGCAGTTTAAATACGCCAAAAGTCCTTCGGGATTTTCTAAATTTTGCCGATGGCAAAGATCAATAATGATGTTTTTACAATCGGCGGGGTAGTGTTTTATTTCTTCTACATAGGTTAGATCAGCAGGTATTTCAAAAAGCTGTGCGCCAGCGTTTGCGATTAAATTTTTCATCATGACCGTGGGGCTCTGTATTATAAGGCATGTAGGCACTGTGTTATTCATTGCTTCCGCCAAAACTAGACAGCGCTTAAAATGTCCCCAACCAGTTATATCAGAAACCTCACAGCGAAAATAAATCATGTGTCTTTTCTGATTTTAAATAATGGCTTTAGTGGCTCACACCGAAGCATATCCGATAAATTTTCATTTTCTAATCCAGCTTTAAGCTTCGTTAAAAAGCTGACATAGGACGCGATCATTGCATCTATATCTTCATCACTATGGGCGTAGCTTAAGAGGTGTGAGCCGAGCGTGAGTATGCCGTTATCCATCATTTCCTGCATAAAGAAGGTCTTGATCGTGAAATTATCAAATTTTTCATGACTTTTTACTTGCAAGAAGGACCATGTTGGATGGCCAGAGATAGTGAGGATACCTTCTAATTTGTTGTCTTTGATCAGTACTTTCACAGAATCGTTAAGGCGCTCTCCCTTGGCACTCATTTTATTAATCACATCATGCGTTTGTAATTTGGTTAATGACGCTAAGGCCGCCGCCAATGAAAGCGTTTCACCGCCGTAAGTGAAGGAAAAATATACATCCTCCAATAAATCCATGATTTTCGCAGGGCCAGCAATCGCGGATAAGGGATAGCCATTTGAGAGCCCTTTGCCGAGTGCTACCAAATCCGGTGTGACGCCAAAATATTCTTGTGCTCCTCCATTGGCGTGACGAAACCCTGTGACGATCTCATCAAAAATTAATAACGCGCCATGCTCATGCGCCAAACTTTTTACACCTTCTAGAAATCCATCATGTGGAAATGTGACATTCATCGGCTCTAATATAACGGCGGCGACTTTTCCATCTAACTTTTCTAAAGTCGTTTGAAGGCTTTCCAGATCATTGAAATCAAAAGTGTGTGTGAGTTCACGTGTGCTTTCTGGGACACCTATATGCCTGGGGGTTGACCCGATATACCAATCTTGCCAACCATGATAACCACAGACAATTATATGCTCTTTTTTGGTGTATGCACGCGCTAAACGAACACATCCTGCTGTCGCATCTGAACCGTTTTTACCAAAGCGAACTTTTTCTGCACAAGGCACCATCTCAATGATTTTTTCTGCGACCTGCATTTCGATAGGATGCGCGAGGGAAAAAATCGTTCCTTTTTTAAGCTGTTCTTGTACAGCCGATGTCACGTCCGGGTCATTGTAACCGAGGGTAATTGCGGCTAATGCGTTTATAAAATCGATATATTCGTTCCCATCCACATCCCAAACGCGGCTACCTTCACCTCTTTCAATGAAATAAGGAGATATGCCATAAGGGAATTGTGTTCTGCTTTTGCTAAATGTTTGAGTGCCTAAAGGAATGGATTTTTCCGCCCGCGCCAAAAGCTCTTGGGATTTTGAGTAGTCGTGCACCATGTTTAAATTCCTTGTTCACCAATTAGACGGGTTGATTAAAGATGTATCATTAATTGCAAACGATGAAAATGTGTTCATTTCGATAACAGGCAGTTTTTCCAAGCTCTGGGTAAGTTGCTTAAGCTGATCAATAGAGTTCACTCCACAAACCACTTTATCAATTTCATTTTGCTGCATTAGAAATGCGAGGGCGAAATCAGCGCATGATATTTTTGCACAGTGGCAATGTTCGCGCATCTCAGCTAGTTTTTGTGCCAGCCCATGAAGGTTATCTGGAAGTTCACTTGGCTCCATAAACACCACCCCTTGGAGGAAAGCGGATCGCACATGAATTTCAATATTTTTACGTTTCAATTTTTGTAAATACCCCGTTTTCATCAATCTTTGATCGAATATATTTAGTGGGATTTGTACAATATCAATATCAAAATTTTCTAAAATAAAATCAATCTGCTGGCTGTCATAAATTGAGACGCCTATTTTTGTAACGTGGCCTTGGTCTTTATATTCTTTCATCAGGTCGTACAAAAGTTGCGCATTTTCAGCCCGTAAATCATCAGCATGGTGCAGCATCAAACCATGAAGCTGAGGTTGTTTTAGCCTTTTTAAGGATGCTTCAATGCCATTGCGCACAATTTCTATGTCCAGTTTAGAAAACTGTGTTT
>JBBKXA010000160.1:0-7978 GCA_037969235.1 Bdellovibrionales bacterium
ACTTCAATCCGATCGAACCATCATTCGGAACACTCAAACGTAAAAGAGAATTTGCCCCACCTGACACACCAATAATTGAAATCATTAAATCATCCGAATGTTATTTGGAATGACTATAATAAGTTCCTGGCTAAAGTGAATGATGTTAAAGATTGTTATGCTTTAAACTCTAGACTAAAGTTTTGTATAAATATTGAACAGGGAGATTAACGATGATTATTGGTGTACCTAAGGAAATAAAAACATTGGAACATCGCGTGGGGCTTGTGCCTTCATCTGTGGTGGAATTTGTGCGCAATGGGCATGAAGTGCTGGTTGAAACGGGCGCGGGTGTGGCGATTAATTTTACGGATGCGGATTATAAAGCGGCGGGTGCAAAAATAGCCGCGAACGCAGAAGACATATTTCAAAAAGCCGATACGATCGTGAAGGTCAAGGAACCGCAACCGCAAGAATGTGAGATGTTGCGTGAGGGGCAGGTGTTGTTTACGTATCTTCATCTTGCTGCTGACCCTGCTCAAGCTAAAGCTTTGATGAAATCTGGTGCGACTTGTATTGCTTATGAAACAGTTACGGGGGCGGACGGGCGTAATTTACCGTTGTTACAGCCTATGTCGGAAATTGCAGGGCGGTTGTCTGTACAAGTCGGGTCTTACCATTTGCAAAAGCATAAAGGCGGGACGGGGCGTTTGATTGGTGGTGTTCCGGGTGTGAAGCCAGCCGAAGTGTTGATTATTGGCGGCGGCGTTGCGGGTTTTCATGCCGCGCAAATGGCTACGGGGCTTGGCGCTAATGTGACAATTTTGGAGCGTGACAATGATCGTATGCGATTTTTGGATGAATATTTTATTGGACGGGCGAATATTATTTATTCTAATGCTGATACGCTGGAAAAAGCGGTTGAACGTTCTGACCTGGTGATTGGCTCTGTGCTTATTCCGGGTGCTTCTGCGCCGAAATTGATTCGTAAAGACATGCTCTCGACGATGATTCCTGGCACCGTATTTGTTGATATTGCGATTGATCAGGGCGGATGTGCAGATACCAGCAAAGCCACAACACATGATAAGCCGACTTACATTGTAGATAGCGTTGTGCATTATTGTGTGGCTAACATGCCGGGGGCGGTGCCTCTGACTTCTGCGCTGGCGCTTAATCATTCCGTGTTGCCTTATGCATTGCGGCTTGCGAATAAGGGTTGGAAGCAAGCGTTAGCGGATAATCCCAATTTCTTGAATGGGTTGAACGTGTATAACGGGAAAATTACGCACAAAGCCGTTGCGGAGGCGCTTGATCTTGATTTCACACAAGCCGAGCAAAGCTTGGCGGCTTAATTTTTTTGAAAAGATGGACTAATTTTATTTATATTGTTGACACTTCTTTGTTGGCGCTGTAAATAAATACTCACTCAAATGCGCGGGTGTAGCTCAGTTGGTTAGAGCGCCGCCCTGTCACGGCGGAGGCCGCGAGTTCAAGTCTCGTCACTCGCGCCATTTGAGATTTTCTAAATACCGGACAAGTCTTCCGATATACTGGTTGTTTCCTACTCGCGCCATTTGATTTTTTCTTCGTGAGGATTTTTATTTATTTTCACGCATTTATCCCTTAAAAGCCCCTGTTGGATTTTATTTTATGTGCTATAATATGGTATGGAAGATAAGCTCTATAGTAAAAAAGCTTTAGTGATTGATGATGATGTCTCGATGCTCTCAATTGTGCGGGAAATACTTTCTCGAGCTTCTATTAACGCAACTTTGGCGAATTCGTTTGAACGGGGTTTGCATTATGCCGAAAATGAAAAATTCGATGTGATTTTTTTAGATCGTTATACGCCCGATGGGGACGGCCATCGTGTTTTAAAGTTTTTGAAATCTCAACCGATGACTAAGGATGTTCCTGTGATTATGCTCACGGGTGAAAAGCAGGTGCATGAGGTTCAGGCTTCGCTACTGCTTGGGGCTTCGGGGTATATTGCTAAACCATTTACGCCTAAAAATTTCATGGATCAGCTGGGAAAAATTACCAACGGTCAATTTGAAGCTGACAAGCAAAAAAATATAGGTTAGCAAAATATTCTTTATTATTTGCAAGATTTTTGAGATCGCGTGATATTGTTGGTTTTCTTTTGCTTTTTGTGATGTTAAAACCTATGGAGCATAAGGAATATCTATCATGGCTTCTTCGGAATTATTATTAACGTATTTACCCATTCTATTGTTTATTGCTGTGGCTTCGGGGCTTTCAGTTGTAATGATTGTTGGGTCAATGTTGGCAGGTAAGCAGAATCCTGATCCTGAGAAAAATTCAGCGTATGAGTGCGGGTTTGATGCGTTTACGGATGCGCGCAACCGTTTTGACGTTCGGTTTTACCTGGTGTGTTTGTTGTTTATTATTTTTGATCTGGAAATTGCGTTTCTATTCCCGTGGGCGATTAGCCTTGGGGCTATAGGGGTGTTTGGCTTTTGGTCGATGGTTTGTTTTTTGTCTATCCTAACGGTCGGATTTATTTATGAGTGGAAAAAAGGCGCGTTGGAATGGGAATAAATTAATATGAGCCACGATAGAACAATTATTACAGCGCCAGATTATTTGGCGAAAACGAATGTAGCTGTGCCGCCGCCGCAGGAGCAGGATGTTGTGCCTGCTGCCATTTCTAAAACTCTTGATGAAAAGGGTTTTTTGCTGACGAGTGCGGATAATTTATTTGATTGGGCACGTACAGGCTCGCTTTGGCCTATGACCTTTGGTTTGGCGTGTTGCGCGGTGGAAATGATCCATGCATATATGTCTCGATACGATCTGGATCGTTTCGGAATGATCCCTCGTCCAAGTCCTCGTCAATCTGATGTTATGATTGTTGCGGGCACGTTGACTAACAAAATGGCGCCTGCACTGCGTCGTGTCTACGATCAAATGCCAGAGCCGCGTTGGGTTGTGTCTATGGGCTCGTGCGCGAATGGTGGAGGGTATTACCATTATTCTTATTCCGTTGTGCGTGGTTGTGACCGTATTGTACCGGTTGATATTTATGTTCCTGGATGCCCGCCGACTGCAGAGGCTTTAATATATGGTTTGCTTCAGCTTCAGAAGAAAATTCAACGGGAGGATACGCGCATCGCGCGATAGACAGATATGCCTAACGATTCCCTCAAAGATTTGGCCGACTATGTTCAGGAGAAATTATCGGATTCTATTGTTTCCGCTGATTTTTTTAAGGATGAATTGAGTTTTAACGCGCGTCGCGAAGATATTTCACGTGTTCTGAATTTCTTGCGTGATGATAAAGAATGCGCGTGCCGTATCTTGGTAGATATCACTGCCGTCGATTATCCTGATCGTGCTGGAGATAAGGATTTCGGGCGTTTTGAAGTGATTTATAATTTATTATCGCTACGCCACAATCATCGTGTACGCGTCAAAATCTCGACCAATGAGGATACGCCAGTTGATTCCGTGACGGACATTTACTCGACGGCTGGATGGTTGGAGCGAGAGGTGTGGGATATGTATGGCGTGTTGTTCGATGGCAATGTTGATTTGCGCCGCATTCTCACCGATTATGGTTTTGAAGGACACCCTCAGCGTAAAGACTTCCCGCTCACGGGCTATGTTGAATTGCGTTATGATGATGAACTGAAGCGTGTTGTGTATGAGCCAGTAAAGCTCACGCAGGATTTTCGAAATTTCGACACGCTTTCTCCGTGGGAGGGGATCACCGATATGCAATTGCCAGGTGATGAAAAGGCAATGATCCCCGAACATGGGGTCGTTGCGGCGGCAAAAAGCAGGTATAAAAAATGATAGATACTTCAGATAACATCGACATCGCCGAAGAAACGCAAATTCGTCCTTATACAATGAATTTCGGGCCTCAACATCCTGCGGCGCATGGGGTTTTGCGCCTTGTGCTGGAGATGGAGGGGGAGATTGTGGAGCGTGCCGATCCGCACATTGGATTGTTGCATCGTGGCACTGAAAAGTTGATCGAATATAAAACTTATATGCAGGCGATACCTTATTTTGACCGCTTGGATTATGTGTGTCCTATGAACCAAGAGCATGCATTTGCTCTTGCTGTTGAAAAACTCCTCGGTGTTACTGCGCCTAAGCGGGCGCAATATATACGGGTGTTGTTTTGTGAATTGGGGCGTATTCTCAACCATATTTTGAACATCACAACCTTTGCCCTCGATGTGGGGGCGTTGACGCCTGCGCTTTGGGGGTTTGAGGAGCGTGAGAAGGGGATGGAATTTTATGAGCGTGTTTGCGGTGCGCGGCTTCATGCTAATTATTTCCGTCCTGGAGGAGTAGCGCGTGATCTGCCTGCGGGGTTGCTCGATGATATGTTGGAATGGGCGGAGGAGTTGCCGAAATTTCTTGTCGATTTGGAAACGCTATTAACCGATAATCGCATTTTTAAGCAACGCACAGTGGATATTGGTACAGTGAATGCGGATGATGCCCGTGATTGGGGCTTTAGCGGGCCGATGCTGCGCGGGTCCGGTGTGGTGTGGGATTTGCGTAAATCACAACCTTATGATTCTTACGAGGAATTTGATTTCGACATTCCTACGGGTAAGACTGGCGATTGTTATGCGCGTTATTTAGTGCGGATGGCGGAGATGTATGAGTCCATCAAAATCATGAAACAAGCCATTGAAAATATGCCCGACGGTGGCGTGAAGGTGAATGATTATAAGGTTTCACCGCCGCCGCGTGCCGAGATGAAAACTTCGATGGAAGCGATGATTCATCACTTTAAGCTGTATACCGAAGGCTACCACGTGCCCGCGGGGGAGACGTATACTGCCGTGGAAGCACCGAAGGGCGAGTTTGGTGTGTATCTGGTTTCTGATGGTACGAACAAGCCGTACCGCTGTCGCATCCGCGCCCCGGGTTTTGCGCATCTGCAAGCGCTTGATTTTATGAGCAAAGGGCATCAGCTCGCGGATACCGTTTCTATCATAGGCTCACTTGATATTGTATTCGGGGAGATTGATCGTTGAAAATTTTTATGATTTTAACGGCTTTTCTTTTATCCGCGTGTGTTAGTACAACGGGGCAACAAAATCCTAGATTTACGGACAGGGCTGAAAATGTATCTATTATGCAAGTTGGGCCTGATTCTTATACTGCGTTGCTCGAAGGTTTAGATCAAAATGAAATCGAATATGGTGAGATTTTGATGAAGGGCAAAGCGCATGAATATTGCAAGGCCATGCATATGAATACAAATATTGTTGGGTCAGGCGCAAAACGAATTTCAAGCACCAATATTATCGCCCAAACTCATTTCACTTGTTATGAAGAGGTCGATGCGGATTGTAGCGCCGAGTGTTACAAATAAATGAGGATAGTATTCAGGCTTGATCATAATAGTGTAATCGTTCAATTGATATAGAGGACTTTAATCGTTAAATTAGGTACAACAAAAGCGGCACTTCAATTTTATTCTGGTGACGATCCAAAAGGGCCAATTACTGTTTTTAATCAAAGCTGGTTTAATTGTATTTACAACGGAAGCAAAAGAAAATTTAGGTAAATCATTTAACCTCTTCCAAAACATTAATTTTAGTCATACCCGCGGAAGCGGGTATCCAGTGATACAATGAAAAATGGATATGTTTATTTTCTGGCCAATAAAAGAAACGGTACGCTTTATCTTGGTGTAACATCTAATCTGCAGCAGCGTGTTTGGAGGCATAAAGAAGGCATTGATGAAAAAGCATTTTCAAAGAAATATGGCGTCAAACAGTTGGTATGGTATGAAGCTCACGATGATATTGCCGAGGCTATCAAAAGAGAAAAAGCGATGAAGAAATGGAACAGGCAATGGAAGTTGCGCCTCATAGAGGCTATGAATCCACAGTGGAATGATTTATATCAGAGTTTATAATAATATACACCCATGGATTCCCGCCTGCGCGGGAATGACGATTTGAGAATAGAAAATGAAAAAACCATTTGAACTCCACGCTGATTATCAGCCAGAAACTTTTGAATTTACTAAACCTTTTCGTAAGAAGGTGGAGGCGGCGATTGGGTTGTATCCTAAGGGGCGTCAACAATCAGCGGTGATGCCGATGCTTGATCTGGCGCAGCGCCAAACGGCGGAAGCAGGGGCGAAGGCTGATCCGGTTTATGGCGGATGGATTTCGCGCGCAGCGATGGATCATATTGCCGAAATACTTGATATGCCGCCGATGAAGGTGTATGAAGTCGCCAGTTTTTATTCGATGTATAATATGGCGCCTGTAGGGAAATATTTGGTACAGCTGTGTACGACAACGCCTTGCTGGCTGTGTAATTCTGATTCGATTGTTGATGCTTGCCGTGACCATTTGGGCATTGAATTGGGGGAGACGACAGCGGATGGCAAATTTACATTGATGGAAGTTGAGTGCCTTGGTGCGTGTGTGAATGCGCCGATGGTGCAAATTAACGATGATTATTACGAAGATTTAACCCCCACTAGCATGAAAGAAGTTCTGGATATGCTCGCGGAGGATTTAAAGCCTAAAATCGGTAGCCAGATGGGGAGAAAAGCTTCGATGGCTTTGTCGGGGACTACGACGCTTAAAGACCACGCAAAAAAAGTGGGAGTGAAATAATGCTTAACGACGAAGACAGAATATTTACCAATATCTATGGCTGGGAGAGCTTTGCTCTTAAAGACGCACAGAAACGTGGCGATTGGGATGGTACGAAGAATATCATCAAAAATGGCAAAGATTGGATCATTGACGAAATGAAGGCGAGCGGCCTTCGAGGACGTGGCGGGGCAGGGTTTCCTACGGGATTGAAGTGGAGCTTCATGCCCAAAGAGGTTGGCGAGCGTCCGCATTATTTGGTTGTGAATGCCGATGAATCGGAGCCTGGTACATGTAAAGACCGCGATATTTTGCGTCATGAGCCGCATAAATTGCTTGAGGGGTGTTTGATTGCAGGCTTCGCGATGGGCGCGCATGCGGCCTATATCTACATCCGCGGCGAGTTTCATAACGAGGGCTCTGAGCTTTTGCGCGCCATTGATGAAGCCTACGATAAAGGCTTGCTCGGTAAAAATGCGGCGGGTTCTGGTTGGGATTTTGATGTGATTTTGCATCGCGGTGCGGGTGCATACATTTGCGGTGAGGAAACCGCGCTGATCGAATCAATCGAAGGAAAAAAGGGACAGCCACGCAACAAGCCACCGTTTCCTGCGATGACGGGACTGTATTCTTGTCCGACAACGGTGAATAATGTGGAGACGATTGCGGTTGTACCCACAATTTTGCGTCGAGGCGGAAGCTGGTTTGCGGGACTTGGGCGTGATGAGAAAAATTCTGGTACAAAATTATTCTGTATTTCTGGACATGTTGAGCAGCCTTGTAATGTCGAAGAAGAAATGGGTATACCGCTTAAAGAATTGATTGAAAAACATTGCGGCGGTGTGCGCGGTGGTTGGGATAATTTGCTGGCGATTATTCCGGGCGGGTCTTCAACGCCGATGATTCCCAAAGAAGTTTGCTCTACGGTGCATATGGATTTTGATTCTCTGCGCGAGGTTGGGACTGGCCTTGGGACTGCGGGGGTGATTGTGATGGATAAATCGACCGATGTTATTCAGGCGATCTGCCGTCTATCGCAATTCTATATGCATGAGAGTTGCGGCCAATGTACGCCTTGCCGCGAAGGGGCAGGGTGGTTGTGGCGTGTGATGAAGCGTATGGTGGCGGGTAACGCGACCGTGGACGAGATTGATATGCTCTATGATGTGACCAAAGAAATCGAAGGCCACACAATTTGCGCGTTAGGAGATGCCGCAGCGTGGCCCGTTCAAGGGCTTATCAAACATTTCCGGCCAGAAATGGAGCGGCGGATTTTGGAATATCGGAAGATGGTGGCTTGAAGTTTTAATAGGGGCTGTACCAGTTAACTAAATAAAGTTAAGGGTATGGCATGCGAAAAAGTAGATTAAGCACAGAAAAACAATCGC
>JBBKXA010000161.1:0-3129 GCA_037969235.1 Bdellovibrionales bacterium
GCATGCCCACAGTGGTAGACTTTTACTCCGCCCTTTGGCCTAATTTTACTCCGCCCTTGACAGCCGCAGTCGGTATGCCAACTGTGGGCACAGCTAGAAAAATATTAGATGGATTAAAGCCTTGTATAAGGCTGCTCCCATCGTCAGCAGGCACAGAAATCAGATCAATATCATCTTGGTTGCGTGCAAAAATAAAACTGTCGTTAGCTGCAACGGCTACAAACGCATCGTTAGATTGAAAATTTCTAAAAGAAGCAATCGCATCATCAAGATCGACGTTACCGTTAATGCCCATAAAAAATGTTTCAGCCAAACGTTCAATCATTTCTTTGGGATGAATTAAAAACTCTTCATCTGTCCCAAATGCTGAGTCCAGAACCACTCTATTGTTTTCAGATGAAATCTCTATGCCATTGCCAGCCAAAGTTATCAGAGCATTTTCAACAGCCTCAAGATTGGTTGTGGAACCAAGACCATCTCTATACAAAGCGCCTGCTATAACTTGTCCATTTGGGTCGCGAAGCTGCACATTGACATCAATTGTGCCTGCTAATATATCCAAAATTGGCTCCGTAATAGGATCTATAAAAACATTGTAAATGAACCCCACACCGCCAGCTATTGCCACAGCAGTTATAGAGGCGGGGTTCAAACCCAAAACAGCTGCAAGACCGAGGGTAGCAGCGCTAGTAATAGCCCCATCAACTCCTGCATCTAAAAGAAAAGAGCTATCGCCAATTTGAATACTGCTTCCATCACCGTTCCTGGCTTCAAGGTTATATTCATTATCATTAATGCGGGTCACCACTAATTCAGCACCATCAACAGCAATTTGGCTAAAAGTAGAGCTAGCACTACCCACTGCAAAATTCAGAATAAGCTCATCTCCCGGGATTGGTGATAAAGTTGCTAACGCTTGCCCCAAAGCTCCAGAAAATGCAGCTAAGTAAGCGCTATTATTCTCTGGTGACTCGACTGTGTTATCGTAGTAGATGGGTGTACTCATGATGTTTCTCCTTCAAGGATGGTCTTTGATAGACAGAATTTATTTTTAAAAAAACGTATGTCTGGCATAGCTTTTTTGTTACGGCCCTCATCCCAATAAACATAAATTGTACTTCCAATTTTTGGGTACTCCAGAGGTTTTTCGAACCGTTGTAATGGGCCTATAGTAAACGACGATTGATCTGTTGAAGACTTACAGATAAACTGCACCCTAAGAGGATAGCGAAAAATTATCTCTAATATCTCAACCTTTTGATGAAAACCATTAAGATAGGGTGACAAAAAACTTTCATAGTAAATGTAGATATCCCAACAAAAAGCTACGAAAATAACGCACAAAACAATCCAAGAAATTAGACCACCTCCAGCCAACAAAAAAATACTGGCTAAAACAAAAAATAGTGCCAACCGAGCGCGGATTTGATAGTTAAGCTCTTTCATTGCACCCTCATTCAAATCATCCTTCGCACGCAAATCGGCGATAACGGTTTTTAATTCCTTCGGATAAAACAATTCCGTGATCATGTTTAGAACCCCCGCGCTCATCTTTTCACCCCAACCTTATCGTACAGATTTTCAGGAGGCAGATTCTTTTCAAGGGCATCCTCACACACGGCATTAACCTTCATTTCTCGCCAGCCGCATGTGTGGCCCTTTTGCGCAGCCACCGCATCCATAACCGCGCAATACCACCAATGCTCCCAATCACCGCACGTCTCATAATGTGGCGGTATAAAAGGCTTGCTGAGTTTTTTCGACGAACCCACTACAGACAACGTACAATTTGATTTGTACATATCGATATCCGATAAAACACCGTCCGTATTTTTGCCGCGCAGCTTCATGACAATCGCAACATACTTATTGTTGTGCGTTTTTTCGTGATATTGCTCTGGGATCGGCATAGCGTAAATCACATCAACCACATCAATGCGTTCATAATGTGAAAATGTCCAATCAGGAAGCTCTCTAGGCTCCCGCATTGTTAACTCCACGGCTTTTTCATTATAATTATTCAGAACAAAACCAATGAGTTTTGAAAACATATGTTGCCTTTGAGAAGGATCATCCTTGGCGAGATCATTTAAAGAGGATGCTTTAAAATCAACAATGACGTAAGGAGAGGTGGCTTTAACAGATGACAACGACCAAGAAGCATCAGTTGGATAACGGGATTTTATTTCTTGAAAATCATCATGCAACTCTGGAAAAACATTCTTTGCACCTTCTAGCCGTGCATCTTTACCAACCCACACAACATCTTCTTTTGAGGGTGATCCTTTAGCAGGATTAATACCAACGCTCCCGAGAAATGTACGAACAATACCTCTATCTTTCGTCATGGCTTCAATATCGCCGCCTGTGAAATAATATGAGTCATATAATCCCAGAATCATGGGTTGAGAAGAGTAATGCATGCCCAATGGTTCCAACGGCTTCATCAACTCCTGAATTTGTACAAAGGCTTCATCCAGTGTTTTTGTTCTCTTCCATTGTTTTTTTACGCCGCTGCAAGCAGCAGAATAGTAAGCCTGTATACCTTTTAGGTCTTTCTGCTGTTGCATCACATATTCAACATTGATGCTTTCAGGCCATTCTGGCCGTTTTAAGTTCTCTGCAAAACTTGCTGCAGAAAGGGCCATCAGCATTAAACAGAAAACAAATGATGTTTTTACTAAAATTGGTTTATTCATGTCTTCCCCGTAGACCAGCCTGCCGCTTTATTAGTTCGCTCCCCGAAAGCCCTGCGCTTCCACCTTGCACACAGGCTTATGAAACGAAATAACGGCAGCCGCGCAATTATGCAAAAATATTTTAACAGCAACTCGCCAGTTTTTTTCTCATTTATTCCACGGATGCTTTTAGCCCGTAAAATCTTATGGGCCAAAATCACCAAAGACAAGCTTGAAATAAATATTCGCTCAAAAAACTTTTATTCCATTGGTGGTATAAAAAGATTGGCCTGCCGCCTATACAATAACAACGATTGGCAATGTAGCGACTTCCAAAACACCAAGACGCTTCTCATCACGCTGCGAAATGGTCTTCAACGGTTAATAGATTGAGCGAACCGACATTATAATCAACAATATCAAGATGGTTTGCGCCTTCATGAATGCGAAG
>JBBKXA010000162.1:0-20127 GCA_037969235.1 Bdellovibrionales bacterium
ACAAATAATATATGAAATAACATATTTTATATATTTAATATATGTGGTAACATATAAATATGAGCGAAGATATTATAAAAATACTGCAATCGGCACGTAAATCCAAGGGTTGGACGCAAAGCGAATTAGGCGCAAAGATAGGCTTGCCACAAAGCCATATTTCTCAAATTGAGGCAGGAAAGGTTGATTTACGACTTTCCAGCCTGATTGAAATGGCGCGACTATTAGATTTAGAGCCTATGCTGATTCCGCGTATTTTAAAACCGGCGGTTAAATCCATGACGGCGGGAAATGAAAAACACATGCAAAAACCGGCTTGGCAGGTTGATCAAAGTGAGGAGGAAACATGACAGACGCCCTTGATATATTTTTGAACGAAACGCATGTCGGTGTTTTAACGAACCTCGTAAGCGGGCAAACCCTGTTCAGCTTCAATGAAGCTTATGCTGAAAATCCAAACCATCCTATTTTAAGCCAAAGCTATTATTCAGCGGACAGAGCGCTTATTACGAAGGCGCGCGCTTACAGCGTCAAACTACCCCCGTTTTTCTCTAATCTGCTTCCAGAAGGCCCGTTACGGGATTATATCGCTGAACGCGGTGATATAAAGCCCACAAACGAATTTGATTTACTACGTTTATTAGGCGAAGATTTGCCAGGCGCCGTGAGAGCGCGTCCTGCTAATGCACCACCGCTTCAAACAAATGTTGACGATCATTTAAATGGTAACGGCAAAGCATCCGATGAAAACCCGTTACGGTTTTCCTTGGCAGGTGTGCAGTTAAAATTTTCTGCCCTAATGGAGAGGCAGGGCGGCTTGACCATTCCAGCAAGCGGTGTTGGCGGAGATTGGATTGTTAAATTGCCATCACCCACACATGATAATGTGCCGGAGAATGAGTATGCCATCATGCACCTTGCTGGTGAGATTGGCATCCCTGTGCCTGAGATCAAGCTCGTATCATTAAATGATGTTGAAGGGCTTCCTGATTTTGGAAAGCTACGCGGCTCCCAAGCCCTAGCCGTCAAACGGTTTGATCGGGGTGAAAGCGGGAGGCGCATTCATATTGAAGACTTCGCTCAAGTCTATAATATCTTTCCTGATAACAAATATGAAGGTGTCAGCTTTAATAATATCGCCGGTATGATATGGACGATACTGGGCGAAGACGGACTTCGCGATTATATTGCGAGATTGGTTTTTACGGTTTTAACAGGCAATGGCGATATGCACTTAAAGAACTGGTCATTCATTTATCGCGATGGCAGAACACCGGAATTGTCTCCTGCTTATGATCTACTCTCAACAATTCCCTATATTCCAAATGATACGCTGGCTTTAAAATTGGTGAAAACCAAAAACATGATGGCTTGCGATGTGGAGGTTTTTGAGAAGCTGGCGGAAAAGGCGGAGTTGCCTAAAAAACTGGTGACAGACACTGTGCGTAAAACAGTCGCAAAAACACGCGAAGGTTGGGAGAAAAATAAAAATCACTATGATATGCCTGAAGATATCAGAGATATCATAAACGAGCATATGGGCGACGTGCCCTTGTCAGAATAGCAAAACCAAAGAAAGGTGACAGAGTTGACATTTATTGCGACAAATGAGATGATATAGTTATAAGATAATATTAAGGAGTAATATCATGGCCTCAGATCGCGTTAACGCAAGACTTCCTGAATCTCTGGCTCAACATGTTGCCCGTGTTGTTGGAGCGAAAGGTATGTATGAGACACCAAGCGAATATGTGCGCTCTCTCATACGGCGTGACATGGAGGCAGATGTTTTCCAAATATATAGCTCCATTATTGAGGGTTTTGAAGATATAGCCGAGGGTCGTTACTTCGAATCTACGGGCGATTGGGAAAAAGATAAGAAAATTTTTAAACAAAAAGAAGCTGAAGACTGGTCTTAAGCGAACATGCCCAAATTTTATCTTACGCGCAAAGCAAATATAGATTTATTTGCGATAGAGAGTTATTCAATTCAACAATGGGGAGAGCAACGCGCCAAGCAATATATGGAAGACATGTATGTTGCCTTCAAAAACATCGCTCAAAATCCGGAAACTGGTCAAGTCCGCTTTCATAGATCTATGCCATTTCTCATGGCTCCAACCGAACAGCATTTTACGATTTATAGGCCTTTTAAGAAGAACGTTATTATTGCCACTGTTCTTCACGGGCGCAGAAACATAGAAGCCATAATTCGTGATATGGCACCAGCTTTAGAAGCTGAAATCAATGAGATTGAAAAACGGATCAGCAAGAAGTGAATGACAAACACGGATTCAAATTCACAGGTTGATATTAAGTATTGCAAAAAATCTAGATCGTAATAAGATCAGTTACTTACAAAAGTGGCCACTGTGAGCATGGTTTTATTTTGTTCGGGCTGCACAGCCATTTCTTCTTAATTTTATTCATTCATTCTCAAACTTGATTAACTATTCGCTGACGCTATTTATTGTGTTTGTAGATTAGAGTGCATTTTGCAAATCTTAAAATTGAGAGTGAATAAGATATGTCCAAATTGTTTGAGCCGTTGAAGTTGGGAAATATGACGCTTCCTAATCGTGTTATTATGGCGCCATTGACCAGAAGTCGAGCGGATACAAAAGGGCGTGTACCTAATGCGTTGATGGCGGAATATTATGCGCAGCGTGCTTCGGCGGGGTTGATTATCACCGAAGCGACAATCGTTGAGCCTATGGGTGCGGGATATGCGGATACACCAGGTATATATTCTGATGAACAAGTTAAAGGGTGGGAGGCTATTGTCGATGGCGTACATGCAAAAGGCGGGCGGATTTTTCTTCAACTTTGGCATGTGGGTCGTATTTCAGACCCGATATTTTTGGATGATGAGTTGCCGCTTGCGCCTAGCGCGATTAAACCTTCGGGGCACGTTAGTCTTGTGCGGCCTAAAAAAGACTATGTGACGCCGCGCGCTTTGGAGTTAGATGAAATTCCAGCGATTGTTGCGGCATTTAAAACTGGTGCGGAAAATGCTAAAAAGGCAGGATTTGATGGTGTGGAAATCCACGGGGCGAATGGGTATTTGTTGGATCAATTTTTGCAAGACAGCACCAATACGCGCACGGATAAATACGGCGGCAGCATCGAAAATCGCGCGCGATTAATGTTGGAGATCACGGATGCGGTTTTGGATGTTTGGGATAAAAATCAAGTTGGTATGCATTTGGCACCGCGCATGGATTCACACGATATGGGCGATAGTACGCGTGTTGAAACATTTTCATATGTCGCCCGTGAATTGGGCAAGCGCGGGATTGCGTTTATATGCACGCGTGAGCATGAGGCGGATGATAGTATCTCTGCGATTTTAAAGAAAGAATTTGGCGGGCTTTTGATTTCGAATGAAGGCTTTTCAAAGGAAAGTGCGAATAGATTGCTGGATGAAAATAAAGCGGATGCTATTGCGTTTGGTAAATTGTTTATTGCCAACCCTGATCTGCCAGAGCGTTTTGCGACCAACGCGCCATTAAATGATCCGCGCCCTGATACATTCTATAACGGTGGTGCAGAGGGGTATGTTGACTATCCGTCTTGGGATGAGAGTAGAGCTCAGCATAAAAAGCATGGATAGTGTGCTTTAGCTGATCGCATATTACTATGAATATAGCATCCACTTAAACGCGGATATTCTTTGCCATAATTTATATATTTCCTGCAGTTTTGCTATGATGAGTTAAATTAATTCATTCATTAAAGTGAGGTATAGGTGGGGATAGGGCGCTGGTTTCAGGAAAAAGTTTTTGATAATATTATAAAGCCTGTCGTCCATGCACTTGATGTTGCCCTCAATCCCGTCGAAGATTTCTTGCAAGGTAATATTTGGGATAAAGTCAGGGAAGAAGTCAGGGAAGAAGTCTATGATATAAAAGGCGCTGATAGCACGACGAAAATTATTCAAGCGCATGGCAACCGCCCAGTAACTGATGCACCAGTGCGCCATATTATTTCCATTGATGGCACGGGCGTAGATGGTGGAGGGACTATTCATGATCTCTATAATAGTGTTGCGCCTGTGGGGGCGGATGGCATGGTACAACATGCTTCGTATCACAGAGGAAGCGGCACCAACCATTCAGGATTAGGGCATGTATTTAACCAAGCATCAGGCGCGGATATTCCCAATGGCATTTTGCAAGTGTGTCGTGAGCTTACGAGAAACTTTCAGGCCGGCGATGAAATTATACTTAAAAGGTTTAGCCGCGCAGGTTTTGAAGCGCTATCCGTTGCGGGGTTTATAGATAAGGTTGGTCTTATTATTGCCGATGACATGAGTAATGCGGAGATTGATAGAGCGACGGCTGAGGCGCTCGATTTATATTTGAGTAACGCGAGCGAATGTAAAATACAGGCGTTCAAAGAAAAATACCCTGTTCATGAGCCTCCAAAAATAAATATAGCCTTAATTGATCCCGTAGCTACAAGATTACCAAATCACGATCACCATGTTTTAGACGCTGGTAATGTCGAGAACGTGTTTGTGGCTTATGCGCTGGATGAAGATGCCAATTTCCTTAAGCAGATGCGTCTTGAGCATTTGCCCAATGTTACCGCTATGCATTTTATTGGCGACCATTCCGTATTGGGTGGAACAAAATCTGGGCTTGAGCCTTTGTCGGCTATTCCTGCGCGATGGTTGGCGGATAATTTATCGCAAGCTTCGAATACGAGCTATGATCCTGTTGCCTTTAATACATTGATTGCACAGCCTGATGCTTTATTACCCGTTCGTGGGGAATTTGGAAATGACTCTCTGCCGATGGCTTTAGGTGGATATAGTGTAAGTATTCTGCCAGAAGGGGCGCAAATTGATCCTTCTGTTGAACTCCGACGTGAACGTGTTGAAAATTATAATCCGCAGCAGCTTCAATTGATGGGCGAGCAGACGACTGTTCTGCCTGATGCTTCGCAAGATGCAATGAACGATGATGTGTTCATACTTTCTGCGAATGGGTGGCGTTAAAACATCATGTTTTGCTTAGCGAAATCATTTGGTATTGGGCCAATATTGTTACCTGTTAATGTTTTTACAAGACTCTCTGGTGCTGAATCTATTAAGTTTTGGAGCATAATTATAGGGCGGCCTGATGTTAATTGCTCCATGCATTTTTGCGCGTATGTTTCTGCATAACCGATAGTATCGGATGAAATCGGCACGCTTCTGGTGCCTTGATGGCATCTATATTTATCAAATGCGGGCATAAGCAATGTATCAACTAGGAAATTTTTTTCCTTGAAAAAACCATGTAGGCCGAAAGTTAGAAGATTGTTTCTGATGTCTGGCATAACTGTTAATTTGGGTTTGATTGCGAGGCAAAATTTTTGTTGTCCGGTGATGCTGAAATATTTCATTGTTAATATGCCTGCGGAGTAACTTGTTTTATCCTGGTCTGATGCGCCGGGGCATTGATAATTTGGCTCATTTAGAAAAACTTGGGTTTGTTTTTTTAAGGCGGATAATTCTCCCAAACCAAATGCGGTTGTTAAAAGATCGGTATAATTATCATCTGGTTTAAAGCGATCTTTATTTTCAAGATCGAATGTTTCCTGTATTTTTTGAAAAGGGACATTAATAGGGGTGTCTTTTCTGGGCACTGTATCTGCTAAATAAGTGGCTAAAAAATGTTTTTTCATTTTGTGTTATCCTGTATTTTTTTATTATTGATGTTGTAATATGTGATATAAGTCAATAAGTATTTATTATATCTAATGTTAGAATTGTTTAATTATTTGAAAATGTAATTTATACTTTATTGTGGTACAATATGTACTTAGGGGCAATTTTATTGATTGTTATGAGAAAATTTAAAAAATATTTAAAAGTTTACGTTCTGTCTTCGCGGACTATACAACGCCATGAGGGGTTTACCCTTGTTGATATTGCTGTTTTGTTGGTCATTATTGGAGTGCTTGCGCTACCGTTGTCGCAAACTTATTCACGCTGGCGGCATAATTTTGAAGTGAATACGACACAAGCTAATATGAATGTGATCGCAGCGGCTATTCGACAATTTTATTTAACAAACAATAGGTATCCTTGCCCTTCCATTCCTACGCTGGCCGTGGATGCAGCGGGGAGTGGCGTGGAATCTTGTGTTGCGGGGATCACCGTTACGGATTTGGGTGGTGGCGTCGGACAAATTCTTTCGGGAGCGATTCCGTTTAAAACCTTAAATATGCAGCGTGAAAGCACGCATGATGTTTGGGGTAATAAAATCAATTATACGGTGTCGCAAGTCATGACAACAGCGGCAGCACCGACCGCTCAGGGTATTATTACACTTCAGGAGCTTGTTGGTATAAATCCTGCAACGGGGTCGTGTAATGACCCTATAACGGCTCCACCATCGCCTATCACCAATATTCATTATACATTATTTTCATCAGGAAGTACGGGTGCGGGGGCTTATAATGTAAATGGACATATGGCATCGGTTTGCGATGCCAGTACATTAGACGGCGAGAATTGTAATTATGCCAGTGACGGCGTTTTTACTTTTCCAACTTGCATTTACAGCGAAAACGCGGGTGTTGATTTTTACGATGATATTTTTTATTCCGCTAATCTTGATAATATATCCGTTCCATCAAAAATGTGGAACACGGGTAATGATGCCGAAGATGTTATGGCACCTGCTGGCCTTTATGTAGGGATAGGCAATCCAGACCCTCAAGGCGAAGTTGATGTTATAGGTAATGTTCGCGCGCAGAGTGACGCTGCAGATCCTAATTCAGATAAATTAGGGCAAGTTCGTGCCAATAGTTATTGTGATCCTGATGGTGATAATTGTTTTAGAGCCGAAATCATTGCTGGTGATGATCCTGCGATGCGGTGCAATGGTGGAAGCGCGATGTCAGGAATTGGATCTAGTAAAGCAAAATGTATAAATACTGTAATTGCGCCTGGCTCAACGCAATCTTGTACGATTGCTGGGCAGTATGCGGTGGCCATTACGAAAGAAGGAAAAGTCACATGTGCGTTCCCGTAAAAGATCATAAAGGTTTTACCCTGATTGAAATGGCAATTGCTATTTCCATTCTTGGGATTATTATTATTTCGGCCGTGGCGCTTTTAAAACAAAGACAAGTTTGGCTTCAGACGCATAACACCATCGTTGCAATCAGCAAGGTTACGGAGGCGGTAACTGCATATCGCAATACATATGGTGCATACCCATGTCCTTCATCGCTTACGTTTAGTGATTCAACATCTGGTTTTGGTTTGGCGGGTGATTGTAAGGATACAAGTGTTACTGTTGGCGCGGGTGTTGACGCCAGTAGCGGTTACGCTAGAGCGACGGCTTCTGCGGCGCGTCAAATAACCTACTGGGATCGTTCGCTAAATCCTCCTGTGCAAGTTATAAATGCTGTGCCAAAAATCCGTATTGGTGCGGTTCCTTTTAAAAACCTCAATCTTGAAGTGAGCGATACTATTGATGGGTATCACAATCGTATATTTTATGCTGTCACGGAAAATATGGCTGTTAGTAAACGTTTTTCCGAAGATGGCGGTGGGATTCAGGTTCTAAACGAAAATGATGAATCTTTGTTGGGGGTTGAGGAAAGTGGTCATTTTATTATATTTAGCGCAGGAAAAAATGGTGCGGGGGCTTATACTCCTGGTGGCTCTCGCCAGGCATGTGCGAATACGGGCATGGAGGCTGATAATTGTAACCTTACGGACAATGTTTTTAGGCTTTCGCAAGCAGGCACAACACCAAACGGAAGCAGTGACGGATTTGATGATGTGATTTCATTTTCCTCGCATGAGGACATATCTTTATGGGAGCAAAACCCAGGTAGTCCGAATATGGCGGTTAAAAAAATCGGAAAATTGGGCATTGGCGTAAATAGCAAAGATCCTAGCGATGATTTTGCCGTAGATGGCGTATTGATAGCTCGTAATGATCCTGGTGATCCAGCTGGTGATAAAGGGCGAATTCTTTCTGATACGATATGTAATAACAGCGGTGGTACGTCTTTATGTTTTCCGTCGGCAACAATTGCTGGAGAATTAAAGTCAAACCCTGCAGATCCTGACACTGCAAACACGGGAGGCTTAAGCTGCCCTTCTGGAGAATTTATGGTTGCTATACGAAATGGCCAACCAGATTGCAAAGATGATGTTCAAGTTCTGTGTCCTACGGGGACTTTTATGACGGGTATTAAAGCGAATGGAGAGTTGGAGTGTAGTCTTCCTCCCGTTTCTAATTGCCCTGAGACGGATGTCGCATTATGTGGGCAGACACTTACTCTTCCTGAAGCGGTGCCAGGTGAGGAGAAAACTGTATCTATTGATACACCTTCAGGTGGAAAGCGCTATGCTCGCTATATATGCAAAACCTTAAATAACAGCGCAGTTAGTCAATGGACTTTGCAAAGCCGATATGGAAGCCCTTGCGACTGTACCCCTAGTGATGGTACACCAAAAACTGTAAGTTGCGCATCTCCTAGTGAGTGTGGTGACCGTTTTTCAGGCACTAAAACAACACAAAAGAATGTGAGCTGTCCAGAAGGGGCAACAGAGAATCTTATTCTTGATGATTCTAATTGCGTGTGCATTAACTCTTCGAAAACGCGAACTATGTCCTGTCCGTCTGGCTTTAATGGAGGGAATATTACACAGATAAACAACCATGTTTGTGGTTCTACACCTAAGTGCTCAGGTTGGTTAGAAACAGGTCGTGATTGTAAATGCAGTCCATCGAAAGAAACGCGTGTTTTGTCATGTCCTAGTGGTTATAGCGGAAGTATTTCCGAAGAAAGATCTTTCACTTGTCCTTCTGGATCGGATAGACCTGGTTCGCTTGGTCCTTGGAATGTCGTGAAAAATGATTGCACATGTGTTTCTAAAACAGTGACTGAAGATAAGCCTTGTCCTGTTGGTGGCCAAGTCGGTGAATATGTTGTGGAAACGACTTATAAATGTCCAACAGGGAAATCGACTAAAGTTGTAAAAAATACATGCGCACTTCCGCCACCGACACAATGTTTTTGGAAGAAGTTTGGTGGTGTAAAAGGCAGCGGTCCAGCGCTTTCTGCGCGTGCAGGTGGGGTGTGTGATTGTACGGTAAGTGGGAACGTGTCTTGTTCTCAGCCGTCGGGCAGCGCGCATGATTATTATGTTTGTCAATGTACGAATTAACAATAGGCTTGAACGATGATTGTTGAAAACTCTGTTAAAGAACATGCCCGATTTAAGTTGGAAGCAGGCTTCACTTTAGTGGAAATGGCTATTGTTCTTGTCATTTTGGGCTTCGTTTTTACGACTGTGGCATTGGGTTTTAGTTTTTACACGAAAGATCGATATGTTAAGCGTACAATTACAGCGTTAGAAGAGGGGCAGACGGCGCTGTTCACTTATCAAATTTCACAAGGACGCTATCCTTGCCCAGCTGACCCTACTTTGGCTCCAAACGACGTTAATTATGGACGTGCGGCTTGTAATAGCGCTAATGTCGTCAATACTGTGGGGCGAGACGCGGACGGGGACGGCGTGGGAGATATTGTCCTTATAGGCGCAATGCCCTTTAACGAATTGCTTGATCCTGATGGTGACCCTACGACGGCGGATGAAGCATATCCAGATTATCGTGCGGTTTATGGTTTGGATGGTTGGGGTAGTAAGATTACTTACGCGGTGGCATTGAATTTGACAAACCACCCATCTTTAATCGTTCCCCCCGCAACAGCATTACCAGAGATCAATTATGATTTAGGGGCAATTAATATCGTTGATGAAAATAATAATCTTCTCCTTGAAAGGGAGGGCATTGCGCATTTTGCGCTTGTGTCGCATGGCCCTAATCAACGTGGGGCATATCTTGAAAATGGAAGCAAATCTATATGTTCTAATGTTGTTGTAATTCCTGGCGCGCCGCCTGCACCTATTACTTTGCCGCTGGATGAAAGTGAAAACTGCGATTTTGAATCTGTTATTCAAAGTGATGCGGAATTTATGAAAGGCGTTTTTAATGAAACCTCTGACGATTACAATGATGATTTCGTGAAATTTTTTATCGCATCTTCTGGTGATCTGTGGGCCTATACGGGTCAAATTGACGTTTTAACGCCCTTGCCCGATGGTACTAATTTGAAGACTGAGATTAAGCAAATTGAGAATCAAAATACAGGCTTTGTTGGTATTGGTACCGATACGCCTACTTCTGAACTGCATGTAAATGGCGATATTCAAGCCGTGCGCGTGAATGCGGAAAAGCTGTGTGATGGGCAAAATAATACTGTGACCTGTTTAGATCCTGAAGTTTTAGGTGGAGAATTAATTAGTATGAAGTGTCCTGCGGGCGAAGCCGTTGTTAAGATTGGACGCACAAAGAGCGGCTCTGGCACACCTAATCCCGTCAGCGTGCATTGTGAATCCGTGTTTAATGCCTTAAGTTTCACAAAATGCCCTGATGGAGAATTTCTACACGGCTTCTCTAGTAAGACGGGCAAAATTTGCAAAAAAATCTAATATATGAACGCTGGCTATTTGGCCACATAAGCGTATATCAAATATTATGATGAATATTTCTCAAACAACCGAAAATATTGCCGCGCAGGAAAGTGCGTTTGATTTATCGCAGCCGTTTCAGCTTGTCACTGATTTTACGCCTGCGGGCGATCAGCCTAATGCGATAAAACAATTGGTGCAGGGCATTAATGATGGTATGACCGATCAGGTTCTGCTCGGTGTTACGGGGTCGGGTAAGACGTTCACTATGGCGCATGTCATTAAAGAAACGCAACGTCCCGCATTGATATTGGCGCCCAATAAAACGCTCGCGGCGCAACTTTATGCAGAGTTTAAATCATTCTTTCCAAACAATGCGGTGGAGTATTTTGTTTCATACTATGATTACTATCAGCCGGAGGCTTATGTTCCACGTTCAGATACGTTCATTGAAAAAGATTCTTCGATTAATGAGCATATTGATCGTATGCGCCATGCCGCGACGCGTTCTTTATTTGAGCGCAAAGATGTCATTATAGTTGCATCCGTTTCTTGTATTTACGGGATAGGTTCGAAAGAAGCGTATTCGGCGATGACATTTGATGTCGCCAAAGGCGATGTGATTGACCGTGAGGAATTAATCGCGCGTTTGATTGCTTTGCAATATAAACGCAATGATATTGCTTTTGAACGCGGCACGTTTCGTGTTCGCGGCGATACGCTGGAGCTTTTCCCTGCCCATTTTGAAGATCGTGCGTGGCGGTTTGATATGTTTGGCGATGAAATTGAAAGTGTGGTGGAATTTGATCCACTGACGGGCGCGAAGTATGAGGAACTGGAGGGCGTGCGTGTGTTTGCAAATTCACATTACATCACGCCCGGTCCAACGATTCAACAAGCGATCAAACAGATTAAAATTGATTTGAAACAGCGCGTGGCGGAATTCGAAGCTGAAGGGAAATTATTAGAGGCGCAGCGCCTCGATCAACGCACGCAATTTGATCTCGAAATGCTGCAAGCCACAGGCACATGTAAGGGAATTGAGAATTACTCGCGCTATCTTACAGGGCGACCCATTGGCGCGCCGCCGCCGACTCTGATTGAATATATGCCCGATGATGCGATTATGTTTTTGGATGAAAGCCATGTGATGGTATCGCAAATTGGCGCAATGTATAATGGCGACCGCGCACGTAAAACTACTTTGGTAGATTACGGCTTCCGCTTACCTGCTGCGCGAGATAACCGTCCGCTCAAATTCGAAGAATGGAATATGTTTCGCTCGCAAACGATATTCGTATCTGCAACGCCTGCGCCTTGGGAGCTTGAGCAGACGGGCGGCGCCTTTGTTGAGCAAGTGGTGCGCCCTACGGGGTTGATTGATCCACCAGTTGAAATTCGTCCTACCAAAGATCAGGTTGATGACTTGATGCATGAAGCGCGAGAAGTGATTGCGCAAGGCGGGCGTTTGCTGGTGACAACATTGACCAAGAAAATGGCAGAAGCATTGACCGAGTATCTGAGCGAAAACCAAATCAAGGTGCGCTATATCCATTCCGATGTCGATACGCTGGAGCGTATTGAAATCATGCAAGATCTGCGTAAGGGGTTGTTCGATGTGCTGGTGGGGATTAATTTGTTGCGTGAGGGGCTTGATATCCCCGAATGTATGCGCGTGATGATTTTGGATGCGGATAAAGAAGGGTTTTTGCGTAGTAAGACCAGCCTTATTCAAACGATTGGCCGCGCGGCGCGTAATTTGGAAGGCAAGGCTATACTTTATGCGGATAAAATTACGGGCAGTATGCAATATGCGATTGATGAAACCAGCCGCCGCCGCGAAAAACAAATTGAATACAACACCAAACACGGCATTACTCCCGAAAGCGTGAAAAAAAATCTCAGTGAAATTGTGTGGAGCCAAGATGAAGATGTGCTCGCGCCTGTCTTGCATGATGTTGATCAGGAGATTTTGGAATCACCCGCAAAAATGCGCAAGCATATTGAAATGACCAAAGAAAAAATGCTCAAAGCCGCCGAAAATCTAGACTTCGAAGAAGCCGCGCGTCTGCGTGATAAAATCAAAGAGTTGGAAGAGGTGTTCCTGCGCCTATAGAAAAATTTTGTTCAAGATAAAAAATTGTATATAAAAACCTTTTTAGATTTTGAGTGCGCGCGCTCTACGCTATAATTATTGCGTAGTTATTTTTTTGCGTTCAGAAAGCCTTTCCTATCGATATTTCTCTCATCATTGATAAAACTATAGAGTATCTCTCTGTTCCCTCGGTTGTGGGGCATGAGCAGGTATTTATTCGTTATTTGAAGGCGGATTTTCAAAAGCTTGACTTAGCGTTGTTTGAATATGACGGCATTTTGGAGGTGAATGGCAACGCACCAGAAAATGCAATTATTTGCGCGCATATAGATCGACATGGACTGATTAGCCTTGGTGATGACGAATATGTGTATGCCGCGCAATTTATTAAAGAGATTAAATATGGCGAGAATAATCAGTCCTCTCGGGCGCTATTAGAATCTATTGCTAAACGCTTTGAGGGGGAGAAAATTTACGCTTATCATCCCGATCATGGCAAAATACTTGGGCGCGGTGAAATTACAGCGTGCTATCCCAATATGCGCAATGATGATGCCTTATTTTTTGTTGAAGGTATTGCGCAACTGGAGCAGAACATTCCACTGGCTTATGCACGCCAAGCGAGCGTCGAGGATGGGCGTTTAAAGGGGCAGATTGATAATGTTATATCTCTCGCGGTGATTTATGCGCTGTTTGCAGATGGTTATCAAGGAACGGCGCTACTCTCATGCGAAGAAGAAATTGGCAAAAGCTGGCTTCATATCGCCGCCTATCTTGAAGGAACACGCATTGACACACGCGAATTGTTTGTGCTCGACACCAGCCCATACGCAGATGATGCAATTTTAAAGGGCGGCCCCGTTATTTTGCGCAATCGTGACAAGAGCGAAGTGTTTAATGCTCAATTGGTCACGCATCTGAAAGAGCGATGTGTGGCGCTGGATATTCCGTTTCAAGTTAAAGACGAGTATTTATTAAGCAATGGCAAGACGGTTGATGAGCTTGGTTCCACGGAGCTTGGGCGCTTGGTGCAGGGGAGTGAAGGGCGGTGGAATGGCGCGACAGTGCAAATTCCCACGGTGATGTATCACACGAGCAATGAAACCACGAGCATGGTTGCGATTGAGCATTTTTATAAATTATTGCATGATGTTTTGATTAAAAAATATATTTAAAAAGGCGTTTGATTTTCATATATGGCAACAAGAAAACCAAAAATAATTATCGGTTGGGAAGAGTGGTGTTCCTTCCCTGATCTGAATTTACCTGCGGTGAAGGCGAAAATTGATACGGGCGCGAAGACTTCCGCGCTGCATGCGTATGATATTAAGGCTTTCACCAAAGAAGGCGTGAAATATGTGCGTTTTAAAATCCATCCATTGCAAAAAAATAATGATTTATTCGTGGAGTGTGTCGCGTTGCTTGCTGATTATCGCGTGGTGATGAGTTCGAACGGGGAGCGGGAAAAACGCTATGTTATCAAAACGCGGCTCTTGATGGGTACGAAAAAAGCGGAGATAGAAATCACGCTCACATCACGGCATAATATGGCGTTTCGGATGCTGATGGGACGCGAGGCTTTGCGCAAAACACGTTTTGTGGTTGACCCTGTGAAGTCTTATCAATTGGGAAAAATAAAAGGCGCGCGCACGCTTTATTCGGATGGCTCTTTGGAAAAATAAAGCTTCAGCCACGCATCGAATTGCGGGCTATGTAGCGAATCACTCATCATTGTACGAAGATCATTGATGGCGTTTTTATTAATGTTGTCGCCCGTACACGCGGCATTTAAATCTTCGCCGCAATATCTTGTGTTGTGGTTTTCATGATCTTCGAGATAGTACGCATATTCGATCAGCAATTGCGAGAGGGTCGGCCCTAAAAATCCGATTGAGAATGTTAAGGCATTTTCCAGCGTTGTGCCCTCATGCGCAAAATGCGGTGGAATATAGATCACATCGCCGATCTGCACTTCGATATCGTGCGCATCGAATGGATTTTTTAAAACTTTTAGATCGATCCCCTCTATCAATTCGGGATGCTCAATTTTGTCAGTGCCAATACGCCATGATCGTTTGCCCATCCCTTGCACAAGGAAAACATGGTAGCTATCGGTGTGCGGGCCGACAGAGCCTTGAGTGGTAGAATAGCTGACCATTATATCATCCATCAACCAACGCGGGGCAATGTTAAAATGATCGAGCAAAATCGCGGTGTCGGTGTAATATTGTTCAACATTTTGCACCAGTAGGCTGTAATGGGTTTGGCCTAGAGCGGCGAAGCGTTCTTCGGGGAAAGGGCCGTGTTCACAGCTCCAGCTTTGTCCGTCTTCGGCGGTGGTGATGATGCGCGATTTGATTTGTTGCTCAAACTCCTCATCGTCGAGCGCTAGTCCAGCGAGACTTTCAGGGTCTACGCATTCATCGAAAATATCCGCATCAATCGCCGCGCGCACAACGAAAGGTTTTTTGTTCCAATATTCGCTATAGAATATATCGGCGGTGGGCATGGCGTCGAGGGTGGCTAATTGTGTGCTCATGCTTTTTCCGTTTGGTTTTCTGGTTGACTTTCTAAAGCGTCTAAAAACAACTGCCCATATTTTTGTAATTTTGATCGCCCTACGCCAGGAATATCCGACAGTGCGAATAAATCACGTGGCTTGCGGATAACAATATCAATCAATGTTTTATCGTGGAACACCACATAGGGCGGCACATTTTGCTCTTTGGCGATTTCAAGCCGCAATGCTTTTAAGTCAGCGAAAAGCGCTTTATCGTCTTCATTGTCCAAGTCAAGCGTGGGGTCGGATTTTTTCACAGAAGAGCTCGTGCCTGAAGTGCGGCTAAAGGTTTCTTTGCGCAGCTGGATTTTGTCTTTGCTTTTGAGAAATTCTCCGCCTTGGGGGGTGATTTTTAATGCGCCGTGGGCATCCATATCGACATGGATTAAACCGCGGGCGACCAATTGGCGTATCAGGCTTTGCCAGACTTTCGGCGTGAATTCTGTGCCGATGCCAAAGGTGGTGAGCGCGCGGTGGCCGAACTTTTGGATGCGGTCAGTGTCTTTGCCCATCAACACATCAATGATATAGCCGCTGCCAAACATTTGCCCTGTGCGATAAATGCAAGACAACAATTTTTGCGCGGCAATCGTGCCGTCAAATGTTTTGGGCGGCGTTATGCATGTATCGCAATTACCGCACGCCTCGCCGTCATCATCAAAATAACGCAGCAGAACTTGCCTGCGACATGTCGCGGTTTCGCAATAGCCCAAGAATGCGGTGAGTTTTTGTCGCTCAATGCGTTTTTGCTCATGCGGCGCATCGGAGCCGTCAATCATTTGCCCTTGCAGCGCGAGGTCTTGGAGGCCATAGACCATCCACGCTACGGCGGCAATTCCGTCGCGCCCTGCACGGCCAGTTTCCTGATAATAAGCTTCGATATTTTTGGGGAGATCGAGATGCGCCACAAACCGCACGTCGGGTTTATTAATGCCCATACCAAAGGCAATCGTGGCGACCATGATGATGCCTTCTTCCTTCAGAAAACGTTCTTGGTTGCGAGCGCGTACCTCGTTGGGCAGTCGCGCATGATACGGCAGAGCGTTATAGCCTTGCTCACTCAACCATTGCGCGGTGTCTTCGACTTTGCGACGCGATAGACAATAGACGATGCCACTTTCGTCGTTGCCTCCATCATTGCTGCGAGATTTAAGGAAATTGAGAAATTGACGGCGGGCATTGTCTTTGATTGCGACTTCATAGGTGATATTTGGACGGTCAAAGCCTGCGACAAATAATTTATTGAGGCTGAGTTTTTGTAAGATATCTTTGCGGGTGGGCGTGTCAGCGGTGGCAGTTACGGCAATGCATGGCACATCAGGATAGCGCGTGCGTAGCAGGGAAATTTGACGGTAATCAGGGCGAAAATCATGTCCCCATTGGGATATACAATGCGCTTCGTCCACGGCAAAAAGCGCGAGTTTTATGTTATCCAGTAAATCAAGAAATTCATCATTCACTAAACGTTCTGGCGCAACATAAATCAGATCAAGTTGCCCATTGCGTAGATTTTCCATGGTGTTACGCAATTCATAATATTCCAGCGCAGAATGAATGGCGGCGGCGCGCACGCCGAGTTCTTTTAACGCGATGACCTGATCGTCCATCAGCGCGATAAGCGGGGAGATAATAACGCCTACACCCCTCATAGCTAGCGCAGGGATTTGATAGCACAGCGACTTCCCGCTGCCTGTGGGCATAAGGACGGCGCAGCTTTCGCCGCTCATAATGTGGTCGATGATTTCGGCTTGTTCGCCACGAAATTGCGAATAGCCGAAGGTGCGCGACAAAATTTCCTGCGGCGTTGTGGATGTGTGAGTATTTAAGGCAAGGCTGTTCATGCTTTTTTCGGTGGAGAATCTCTTTGTGTTATGTGAGTTTCAGCATAAAAGCTCATGTCGCGTATGTCTAATTTTAATTATGGGCGCTGTGCTTTACTGGAAAAATCTATATCAAAATTGAATGATATTCTCTACATTGAGTTTTGATAAAATAAGCTTAGACAAGAAAGTTTAGATGCAAAATTTAAAAGAAATCAAACACAAGCTAAAGGCTTTTTATGAGGAAATTTCTTCAATCGATGTTTTTGTTCGTGCGCATCGCATATGGCGGCATAAAAAATTTATATCGAATGTTGCACATGAAGATATAGTTTTGAGCGTTATTGAGGATGGGCGTATGACCTCGCGCTATTCCTTTATGGTTTTGATGTCTTGCGCGATTGCTATACTCGGTCTTTTGCTGTCTTCTCCTGCTGTTATTATCGGCGCAATGCTGATTTCGCCGTTGATGGGGCCGATCATGTCTATGGGGTTTTCGCTTTGTGTTTTTGATCTCAAGCAAATGAAAAAGGCGCTTGAGGCAATTGTTATTGGATTTTTGCTCTCTGTGATTATTTCATATTTAATAGTGACTATTTCGCCGTTGACTGATCCTACGCCTGAGATTATGGCGCGAACGCAGCCGAATTTGTTCGATTTGATGGTGGCTATTTTTTCTGGGCTTGCTGGTGGGTATGCGACGATTAAGCAAAAGGGCGCGACCATTGTAGGGGTAGCGATTGCTACGGCTTTAATGCCGCCTTTGGCTGTTGTCGGGTACGGTGTGGCGACAGGATCATGGAACATTGCACAAGGCGCGTTCTTTTTATTCATGACAAACTTACTGGCCATATCGTTAAGCGTTACGGCGTTGGCAAAATGGTACGGTTTTGGATCGCATAACAGTGCTAAGCATACGTTGTGGCAAACAGTGATGATTTTGAGTGTGTTTGTCCTACTTTCAATTCCTCTTGGGATTTCGTTGATGAATATTGCGCATCAAACATATATTACCAAAACGACAAAAGCGGAGATCAATAAGCATTTTGAAGGAGCGAGCTCGCGTATTTCGAATTTTTCGATCTCGTTTAATAAAAATGGCGATGTGGGGGTTGAGTGTTTGGTGGTGACTGATGCTTATTCTCCTGAAGCGGAACATAATGTTAAAAATTCATTGGAGAAAAGTATTGGTAAGTCGGTCAAGCTCTCCCTTGATCAAATTGTTGTAGCGAAAGAAGATCAGGAGAAAAATCAAGCGGAAGAGGAATTTGTTTCTGAAAGTGCACTTCTTAATCCGATGCAGGCGAAACTCTCCTTGCTTACGGTTCAAGAAGAAATGGCGCAAGCGATTAAGAACTCGGTGTTTTTTCCTTTGAAATTTGTGAAAGTTGATTCTGAAAATGACACTGTATCAATTTATCCGAAACCTGCAAAAGGTGTGACTTTGAGTGTGCTGCATAGTGTTGAGGAAAAGCTAAGATCAAGGTTTCCTGATTGGGCGGTTTTTGTTGTTCCGCCTGTTCGTGCGTTGCCTTTTATCTATTTTGAAATCGGAGAGAACGAACCAAATGCGTTAGAAAACGATAAAGTAGACGATGTCGTGTGGGCTTTGCGTCGTTGGGATGTTTCTGAAGTTGCCGTAGTTGGTTTTGCTAGCAGTGCTGGGGAATTTCAACGCTTTAATAATACATCGCTGGCTTATAGACGGGCAAGGGCTGTGGCGAATGCTCTGGAGGCTAAGGGGATAACGGTCAAAACGCGCAGTGAATATACAAGTTTTGATCAAAAACGAGAGGAACGGAATTTTGGAATTAATAGCCTTCAGCGTGTTGAGATTCGTTTTGTTCGAGATGCTGATTTGCCTGAGCCAGAAATTGAGGCTGTGAGGGATTATGAGGAGAAAACGATGTCTTTGGATAAGCTAGAACAAACGAAAACTTTTGGCCCATTTTTAAATGAAAGTATAAAGAGTGGTAAAGAGTAGTAAAGAGTAGGTTTTTTAAAGTGAGGATTATGGTGGTTCTGGGGTGATTTGGGCTGGGGTGCTTTGCAAGCTGTTCAAATTAACTCACCGCTGCTGATACTTCCTATGTTATCCCTACCAAGAAATGTCAGTTTTATAGCGTAAGGATATATTGCTATCATCGGCAGTTGTTGATGCTTTAAGTTGAAAACCATCAATGCGACCAACAAGCGGCATATAATCACTTTTGAAGGTTAGCTTATTATCTTCACCGACTTCTGCTTTCAGCTCGGTCCCATGTATTTTACCAATCATTGGCAGAGTATCAATTTTATAGCTGACGCCTTTATTGCCACGATCAAAGCGTAAATCTTCAAAATAAAGATCTACGTCTCCATCGACCACTTTCCACGTATATTTAAGGGATTTACTATATGGGATTTTTTTCATCAATCTTTCGATAAAATCATCTTCGTTAGAATTAAAGCTCGCTTTGTTTTTGTCAATCGCAACATTATCATTTATAGTCTGCGAGATATTACTGTCGGGCGGAGAAATAGGCAGAGACGGTGCTGGCTTTGTGAAATCATAATCTTGCTGTCTCCAATCATTAATAGGATAGACTGCGGGAATAAACAACTTACTGATGTCGACTGCGTGAGCGTCTTGAGCGAAAACATTCTGCGTAAAACCTGAAAACGCAGAAATACCAACTATTACAGAGAGTATTATTTTTATATCCATATTACTAATATAGCAGAAAAACTACTAAGTATGCCACTTTAATCAATCCAAAAGCCAATGTCACTAAGGGATAAGCACATATTAGCGGCACAATTAATGTGCGAAAAGGATGTCTTTTTAACCGCTGAGCTACTCCGACATAATATTTTTGTCAAAATTTAGGTCTTTTACACCTAGCAATCTTTGGTTATGGTGTTGATTTCAAAGGGGAAAAATGGTGGCTCTGGGGTGATTTGAACACCCGACAAAAGGATTATGATTTGGACTGAGTTGCTTTGCAAGCTCTTAGGTTGTGTTAGAGCTTATTGTCTCTATCGCTTGGTGGTATTGGGTTTTAGACACCGGACTCGTGAAAACTCATCAAAACCTCTTCGAATTAATTCACCGCCGCTGATACCCCAAATGATACCCCTATGAAGGTTTTAATGATGTTGTTAATAATAATAATAATAA
>JBBKXA010000163.1:0-21317 GCA_037969235.1 Bdellovibrionales bacterium
TCAACGCACTTCTCAACGATGCAGGTAAAAACCGCGTCTTATCCCCGCATCCCAAAAGCACAACATCAATATGATCTGCACGACTTATAATCGGCGAAAAAGATTCAATGTCTAACGATTCAAATCCCCCATCAAGTGGCCACACCATAACCTCATCCGCCAAGACAATAATCGCACTGTCATAAACAGCGCCACTAACACGAAAAACCCCACTGGAATAGCTCTGGATAATCTGCGCTCCACTGCGCACAAGCGGCGTGACATCCATAACGCCCCCTTAAGCCTGTTGCGGCTTTTGGGCTTTGTCACTATTATCATCCACCAACGCGCCGCGATTTAAGCCCGTGGTCAACAAAATTGGTGCCGCTACAAACACGGATGAATACGTCCCCACAGCAATGCCGAAAATCAACGCATAAACAAAGCCCTGAATAACCTCGCCGCCAAACATATACAGCGCAATCAACGCGAGCAGAGTCGTACCCGAAGTCATCAATGTACGGCTCAGCATTTCATTAACGGAATTATTGAACAATTCAATCAATGGCATTTTCTTAAATTTACGCAAATTCTCACGAATACGGTCAAACACAATCACCGTGTCATTAATCGAATAACCCGCAATCATCAAAATCGCCGCTACCGTTGAGAGATTAAACTCCATCTGTGTTAACGCAAACAAACCGATAATTGCGATCGTATCATGTGCCAGCGCAACAACCGCCGCGACACCAAATTGCCACTCAAAACGAAACCACACATAAGCCAAAATCCCACCGAGCGAAAATAAAACCGCCAGCAAGCCTTGTTTTTTCAACTCCGCGCCCACTTGCGGACCAACATATTCCACACGTCGATAATCAACTTCACCAGCATCAGAAAACACATCATTGAGCGCCGTTTGCACATCCGCAATCGCTTGTTGCTGAACTTCTTCATCCCCTTCTTGCTGAGGCAGACGGATCAATAAATCATCTGGCTCGCCAAATTCTTGAATAGAAATCGCCCCTAGTGCTAAATCATTCAGTAAAGTGCGCAATGCGCCCAAATCTGGTTGTTCAGGCGTTTTGATCTCAATCACAGTCCCGCCAGTGAAATCAATCCCGAAATTCAACCCTTTATTCATCGTCACGCCGATAGAGCCAATGATCAACGCCGCTGAAAACATATAAGCTAAAAACCGCAAACCGATAAAATTCCAATGCGTCTCCTCTGGAACTAAACGAAAACCCTTCATATTTCTATCCTTCTAAAAACTTTTAAACCGGCAATGTTGTTGGGCGTTTTTTACGCATCCAAAAAATCACCAGCAAACGCGTCACCATAATCGCCGTAAAAAACGATGTTACAATCCCAATCCCCAACGTCACAGCAAACCCTTTAATCGGCCCCGTGCCGAGCGAAAACAGAATAATCGCCGCGATTAATGTGGTGAGGTTGGAGTCTATAATCGTAGACATCGCGCGGCTATAGCCCGCATCAATCGCCGCAATTGGCGTTCGACCCACGCGCAACTCCTCGCGAATACGTTCAAAAATCAAAACATTAGCATCCACCGCCATACCAATCGTCAAAACAATTCCTGCGATGCCCGGCAAAGTTAAAGTCGCCTGTAGCCCAGAAAGCAACGCAAAAATTAACGCGACATTAACCGTCAAGGCAACATTGGCAAACAAACCAAACGTGCCATACAGCAAGCCCATAAACACCAGAACAAGTAAAAGCCCAATAATACTGGCCTTTTTCCCCGCCGCAATAGAATCAGCCCCCAATGAGGGGCCAACCGTGCGCTCTTCCACCACTTTCATCGGCGCAGGCAATGCCCCCGCACGAAGCAAAAGCGCCAAATCATTAGCCTCTTGCACCGAAAAACCACCAGAAATCTGCCCCTGCCCGCCACAAATTGCTTCACGAATAACAGGCGCAGACAACACCATATCATCCAAAACAATCGCAAATGGCTTGTTCACATTTTTACGCGTGACATCACAAAAACGCCGTGCGCCCGTGCTGTTCAAACGAAAGGAAATAACTGGCGCACCGTCTTGGAATGCTGGCGATGCATTATCGAGCATCTCACCCGTGATCAATGGCCTACGCTCAACATTAATAGTGCGCGTAGGGTCTTCAGCCATAGGAAAATTCTTTGATCCCGCACCACTTTGCCCACTCACCAAATGGAAATTCAATTTCGCCGTTGTGCCGATAATCGCTTTCAAGCTCTGTGCATCAGCACCGGGCGCTTGAATAAGGATACGATCTTCACCCTGACGCTGAATCACTGGCTCCGTCGTGCCCAATTCATCAATACGACGGCGTACAATTTCAATGCTCTGTGACATAGTACGGTCATAAATTTCCCGCTTACCCACTTCATTCAAAACCGCTTCAATTTCCAAGCCATTCGTTTCAATACCCAAATTCGAATTAACGCGGCGCAAAACTTTGCGTGCATTCTCACCATCGGCTTCATCTTTCAAAACAACCCGCACACCATTGGGCAAAACCCCAATGCGCGTATAACCAACCTGATCACCCCGCAATTCCTTACGCACATCCCCAAGCATCGCATCCGCTTGCTCTTTAAAAACCAACGCAACATCTACTTCATAAAGCAAATGCGCGCCACCGCGTAAATCTAGACCCAAATTAATCGTCTTACCCGGCATCCATGACGGCAGAGAATTTTGCATTTTCTCACGCATCTCTACGCTCGCAAAATTCGGTAAAGCATACAAAAACCCCATAACGCAAATAATCAGCGTTAAAACAATTTTCCAAGGCGCAATTTGAATCATAGGGGTAAACTCTTACTTTTTATCTGTTTTCTTAGGTGGCGTTTTCTTCGCTGTCACTTTTTTAGGTGCGGCTTTTTTAACTTCTGGCTTATCCTTCAAAACAGGCTCAACCTTTTTAGTCTTCGGCAAAAGCGGATCATCCTTGCCCTGTAACATCGAACGCACCACAGTTACAATTGTACCTGGAGCCAATTCAACTTCAACTTCGTCATGGCCTTCATGGATTTTGGTAATCTTGCCAATTAAACCGCCACTCGTCATCACGCGATCGCCTTTTTTCAAGCCTTGTAGCATATGCGTATGTTCACGCATCCGTTTTTGTTGCGGACGGATCAACAACACATAAAACATTAAAACCAAAAGCCCAACCAACCCCATATTCGTCATAAACATCTGTATGGCACTCGGTGCTTCGGCTGTCGCAGTAATTACATCGGGATCAAATGTTACAGGTTGGATAGTGTCTTGTGCAAAAGCTTTGGAAATCAGCATGATATGCCCTCTCAATTATTCAAATGTATAAAGATGAAAGGACTATAAACCTTAGCTCCACAAAAGCAAGTATCGATAAAAATAAGGCGTTAAAGCCTCTGGATAAATTTCATGGCAACCCAACCGCCAAGCATAACCGTGATCAAAATCAAAATAAAACTCGCCTGCCCCGTTAACAAAGCATTGCCCTTACTCAACCCAAGCCCCAAAAACATCGGCATTAAGCATATAAGCCCCAATACCAAGCTAAAATACCCATAAACACGTGGCTTCTGGCCTTCAACGTCAACGATAGATATAACTTGCTTCTCAATAGCAGGGCTTAACAAATATGAAATCTGATCGATCACCTTAATATACACCCGCTGCTCTTCCCCCTCATCGGGTACATAGCGCACGATCGGCAGAACATGCCCTTTATTTTTGGCCTCTTGAAACCCCACAACCTCAAGCTCCAAACGCTCCCCCATGAAGCGGATTTTTAAAAACAACCCCACCAAAAACAAACCTAAAAATGCCAACGGCACCCCTATAATCATCAATATAAAACCCATTATACTACCCCTCTAAATATTTTTGCGGATTAATAGCGTTCGTCCCGCGCCGCACTTCGAAATGCAATTGCGGAGAATCCACTGACCCCGTTGCGCCCACCGTTCCCAATGATTCACCGCGTTTAATCGTTGCCCCACGCGAAGTGGTGATCTTATCCATATGCGCATAAGCGGTCATCCACCCGCCATCATGACGCACCAACACCAAATTACCAGACCCCTTTAATTCATTCCCTGCATAAACGACAACACCATTATCCGCGGCCTTAACATTTGTGCCTTTAGCGGCCATAATATTAATCCCGTCATTATGAAGTCCATCGTTCTTTGGCCCATATGCGGATATGATCTTGCCCTCCACAGGCTTTAAAAATTTCGATGAGGCCCGCTTGGGCGTATTAGTAGGCAACTTCGCCCGTACTTTTTCCTTTGGCGACGTCAAGCTTGTTTGCTTAATATTAGAAGCATCTTCTTTTTGACCAATAACATCTTCAATAACCGACGATTTTGGCACATCCAAGGCCTCCGATTCTACAGCCGCCACAGGCACCCCCTCCGATGTAAACACTTGCGCCTCACCACTCGCATCAAAACTCGCCGTTCGCATCACCGATGGCTGAGTCTGCGGCGTAACCGATGGCAGCTTCAACACATCACCAGAGCGAATCTTATACGGTGCGCGCAAATCATTCATCTGCGCCAACTCACTCGCGCTCACCTCATATAACCGCGATACGGTATATAAACTATCTCCGCGCCGCACTTTATAACTGCGTGGCGGCGGCAATTCCAACCGCTGCCCTGACACTAAAATAAATGGCGCAGACAAACGGTTCGCAACCACAATGTCACGCATCACAATATCATAGCGGTTTGAAATGCTCCATAAATTCTCCCCCGACGCAACTGTGTGCACCCCCGCGCTACCGCCGCCTTGCGTTTGTCCATACAGCGTCACAGGTGCAGGAGATTGACTACCCGCACCAATACATGCAGACAATAAAACAATAGCAGAAAAAGAAATCAGAACAGAAAACTTCATATTGCGATTATACACCATCAAACACGTAACTTCCACGCAAGCTTAAGCATGAAAATCAACTCGCCACATCCGGCAATAATGGCACAAAACGCACAGGCATCAAATCACGCACACTATAGGCATCATCCGATTCTTTCTTATAGCGCTTCAACCATTGCTCCCCGCTAACGCCTACAGGAATGATCATAATCCCACCAATTTTAAGCTGCGCGAGCAAGGCCGCTGGCGGCTTCTCCCGCGCCGCCGCCGTGACGATGATTTTATCAAATGGCGCCTGGTCAATGCCGTGAATTTTCGGCCAGCCCTTCATGCCATCCGCCGCAATCGCCGTGATGTTACGCAAATTCAGCTTCGCAAACATCGCCTCCGCACCTTCAAGCAAAACTCTATGCCGCTCAATCGTATAAACACGGCGACACAACTTCGATAACACGGCGGCTTGATAACCGCACCCCGTACCAATTTCCAGCACCTTATCCCGATCCGATAACTCCAAAGCCGCGCTCATGCTCGCCACAACAAAAGGTTGTGAAATCGTCTGCCCACGCGCAATCGGCAACGCCATATCTTCCCATGCCTGATCACGCACAGCCGCAGGCACAAACACATCGCGCGGTACACGTTCAATCGCCCCCAATACCGCCGCATCACGAATCCCCTTCCGCCGCAAATCCATCACCAGACGAATACGACGATTCACACCTTGATTATCCACCAAATTCGTTGAAGCCCCCATTTTAATCCTTAATCAAAGCTTCAAAAGAAAATCCATTCAACACAAAAGGCGTTCCCTCCGTAGCCTCTTGCCCTTCTTCAACATCACGCCAAAGATGTATCCTGCTCAAACTCACTTTAACCTTAAGATTTCCGTTCGTTTTCGTCATCTCCATCACACGCAATACATCCGCAGAATCATTTTCTAACTCTTTCAATGCATATTGCTCAATATCAAAACTAACAAATCCTGACTTTTCGGTTCCAATCATTAACAAGCCATCTTTATAATTCCCCATTAAGCCGATATCTTTTCCGTCCCTCAATTCCCATGAAGGTTTTACAGGATTGGCATTAGGATTAGTCTTACCGCCAAACCCGACATATTGACTATTTATGAGATAAGAATACCCCTCAACTTTCTTAATTCTCTTATCATACGCACCCCGTAACGTAATACTTGTCTCAACATTGTTGTTCCCCTTACGATCATAGGGATCAAGATAAACAACGCCCATCTTGCTCACAATATCTCCAGATCGCAAAAGACGTTGCTGCTTCCTATTATTCAAATTCAAATCAGGCATCCAACCCTGCAAACGATCCAGCTTGCGGCGTTTTTTAAGGAAATCAATAATCGAGCTAATATCCTTTCGATCTTCATAAGAAACTTTAACGTCCGTCTTCACAACACGCCCATCAACCAGAATTTTATTCTCGCTCAACACACGCTCCAACCGCCCCATTTGGCTCCACTCCGATACGCGCAGCGCGCTAAACGGTCCGATCGCTGAAAAAACCAGCAATATCGCTAAAGTAGCAGGAATCCATTTCAACGCTGGGCGGCGGAACGTATAAAGCACCGCCAAAACCATCAACCACAAAGCAACTACCACCATTAAATATCGCTGCTCCGTCACCCCATATTCGCTGATACGCAAATAAATCGAAAACGCAAGCATTCCAATCGGCACAAACAACGCAGGAAAAAACAGCTTGTAAAAAAAACGTAATAAGCCCGAACCACTCGACACCTCCACTCCCTCCCGCACCGCCCCAAGCGGCCACGCCGACAAATACGTCAAAACGCCAATACCGCCAAACGCGCTAATCATATACGCCAACTGCCCCTTAGGCACCTCCCCGACAATAGCGATTTTGGCAAAATAGGCGTAGAGAATAATCATATACACCAGCGCCAACGGCACCAGCACCCAATTCAAAATAAACGATAATTGCGGCGGCGCATGGCAATCTTCATCGCTATATTCATACTTCTCCGGCACCCACGACAGCGTATAAAGCGGCACAAACACACATTGCGTTAACGCCAATAAATACCCATATACCGATGACGGCACAGGTAAACCAAACAATAATTTAACCGTACTTAAGATAGCCGCCAGCCCAGCAAACCATATTATCCCTGCCGCAATGGAAATAAGCGCCCCTTGCCACACCTGACGATTATAAAACCAAAATGACAAATTATCGCGGCTCGCCACATATGGCCCCACCGAAACCCCTAACAATAACGCAGGAATAGACAAGCCGAGCAGCCACATCGCCCCATAACCTTGCCCCATAAAAAACAGCACGATAAAAACAAGAAAACCCCCATAAGCCACCCATCGCTGTCGCGCAAGTGCCCAATCTAGCCCCTCACTCATCAAACTGATAAACCCGAACCAGAAAAATCCGAACACCAGCATAATCATGGACACGCCAATTAAACCCTCGCCATTTTTAAACCCGAAGACATCATTCTTACTTAAAACAACCAAAGCGAAAAATACTAAAGAACAAGCCGCAGAATAAGGAAAGCGCTTTAACGTCTTTTTTAAAGCCTCAAAAGGAATGAGTTTTTGAATGACTGACATATTTAACTTTTCACAATCTTCTCTAATCCACCCATATACGGCTTCAAAACTTCGGGGACATACACGCCGCCATCAACGGGATCATAGTAATTCTCCACCACCGCAATCAACGCCCGCCCCACGGCAACGCCAGAGCCATTAAGCGTATGCAGGAAAGTCGTGTGCTTATCACCCTCAAGCTTAAACCGCGCATTCATGCGCCGCGCTTGGAAATCGCCGCAATTGGAGCAACTGGAAATCTCGCGATACGCCCCCTGCCCCGGCAACCACGCTTCAATATCATATGTCTTACGTGCGCCGAACCCTGTATCACCGCTACATAGCAACACTGTACGAAACGGAATTTTTAGCTTTTTCAATACGGTTTCCGCGCACTTTAACATGCGCTCATGTTCCGCTTCGCTATCTTCTGGCTTGGTGATGCTCACCATCTCGACTTTATAAAATTGATGCTGACGAAGCATTCCGCGCGTATCGCGCCCCGCACTTCCCGCTTCACTACGAAAACATGGCGTAAACGCCGTATAACGTCGCGGCAGGCTATTTTCTTCAACAATGCTCTCCGCCACAATATTCGTTAGCGGCACTTCAGATGTGGGAATAAGCCAACGACTGCTCTCCACTTTATTCTCAAGAGTCACAGAACTTTCAGGAATACGAAACAAATCCTCCGCAAATTTCGGCAACTGCCCCGTACCAAACACCGCATTATCACGCACGATTAATGGCGGAGAAGCTTCCGTGTAACCGTGCTCGTCCGTATGCGTATTAAGGAAGAACTGCGCCAATGCGCGTTCCAACCTCGCCAAAGCGCCCGTGAGCAACACAAACCGTGAGCCAGACATCTTCGCCGCCGTCTCAAAATCCATCATCCCCAGCGCTTCACCAATTTCAAAATGCTCTGGCATTTTATTCGCGCCGTTCGGATTTTTCGGCTCACCCCAAGTGTGGATTTCAACATTCTCATTTTCATCCGCACCATCTGGCACATCGGAATCCATGATATTGGGCAAGCTCGCAAGATGCTGGCTCAAGCTATTCATCAACGTTCGCTCGCGTTCTTCCAAAGCGGACATTTCGTCTTTCATCCGCGCAACGCTCGCCATCGCATCGTTCGCATCGCCGCCATCTTTTTTGATCATGCCGATTTTTTTAGATTCATCATTGCGCTTGGCCTGCAATTCCTGAAGCTGCGTTTGCACAGCGCGGCGATCGCCATCCATTTGCAAAAGCGCTGAACTTTGGGCCCCCATACCTCGCCGCGCCATCGCAACGTCAAAATCTTCAGGGTATTCGCGTATATATTTTATATCGTGCATATAATGTTCCTAATTTCTTTTTTAGTATTTTTACCACTAATGCACGCGAATAAACACGAATGTTTCAAAATACTTGATAAATTCGTGTGAATTTGTGTCTATTCGTGGTTAAATTTTAAGAATGAATGCATTTAAATTCCACAAACCCGACCACCCAATCCCGTTGATATTTGATTCCCCTCACAGCGGCGCGGAGTATCCTGATGATTTCAATTACGCCTGTGATTTCAAAACATTAAAAAGCGCAGAAGATCATTTCGTTGAAGAATTATTCGCCCACACCCCCAGCCAAAGCGCAACCTTCCTCACCGCAAATTTCCCGCGCAGCTATCTCGATGTAAATCGCGCCATTGATGACATAGACCTCGAATTGCTGGACGAGCCATGGAGCGGAGAAATTAACCCTGCCCCCACATCGCGCTCTCACGCGGGCATAGGCCTTATCCGTCGCCTTATCCGCCCAGGCGTACCAGTCTATGAGCGTGCCTTGACAAGCGCAGAAATCATGCACCGTATCAACTCGTATTATCGCCCCTATCATGGCGCGCTCGAAACCCTCATCAACGAAATGCATTACAATTTCGGCCAAGTCTGGCACATCAACTGCCACTCCATGCCATCATCCAGCGCCTACCCCAAACGCGTCATCGGCCTCATCGGCAATCGGCCAAAGCCAGTAGATTTCGTGCTCGGTGATCGCGACGGCACAAGCTGCGAGCATCATTTTACCCGCGCCCTCAGCGAATATATCCGCATCCTCGGCTACACCGTATCTATTAACGACCCATTCAAAGGCGTTGAATTGGTTGAAAAATATTCAAATCCGGCAACAGGATACAATTCCCTGCAAATTGAGATTAACAAATCACTTTATATGCATGAAAAAACAGGAAAAAAGAAAAAAGAATTCGACCAGCTACAATCCGCAATAAAAAACATCACCGCTTTTTGCGCCCAATATGTACAAAGCCGATTAACGAACTTAGCGGCGGATTAGTTTAAAAGTAGAATCCCAGACTAGGCTCAGAACTAACACTTAAATCCAGACCGAGCACCTTGACAATACAGGTATCCTCAGCATGTTGCTCAATTTGCATAGCGATCATAACACCAACATTTCCGCCCTTGTATCCATGCTCTTCTGAAAATGCTTTCCATTTATCGTCACTGCTATCAATAGGAAGTCCCCCAAGAAATTGATCATTTTCCCAATCCATAACACCTCGCAACAAACCCTGACGCGCCTGCTCAAAAGGATTCATGACAAACCATTCAGGCTCAAATGCATCAAATTGTTCTTCTGAAACATCAGCCTTGGGAACAAAAGATCGAAGTAACAGCGATCCTGCTGGAACAGCCATTGGAGTTTCAACCTTAATCACAGATGCGCTCTCGCGGAAAGCATCTCTTGTAGCAGGCAAAAATTTCGCATCATCTCCATAAGCCTTACGCATAGCAGCATGTATGCTTGTATAGCGCATAACATCTTCAAAACTATTAATTCCTAACCCTTTTGCCCCAGCAACATTTGTAGCGCCACTTAAACGTAAACCTTTAAAATAATACAGAGGCTCATCATCTTCACGCACAGCATGGTCATCAAAATACCCCGCTAAACTTAACGGCGGTTTTTTAGATACAAAAACCAAATTGGGATCAAACCCTTGCTCATCTGGGATAAGCACTGTATCTTGTAAATAATTAGACATAATCCTACCTTCGCGTGATTCCCAACATCATACACGTTGCATAATTTATGTCAAGGAAATACCGCCACAAACTGCGATTTTAAAACTGCATCCACTTCTGCCATCGACACATCCACGCCCAAATCCGCCATGCTGGTCACACCATAATCCGTTAACCCACAAGGCACAATCCCATCAAAATGCGAGAGATCGGGCGCAACATTAATCGCAATCCCGTGCAGCGTGATCCAATGCCGCACGCGCACGCCTATTGCGGCAATCTTTTTCTCCGCGCCATCGGGCATTACGACCCAAATCCCAACGCGCCCACAACGCCGCTCACCCGTAATGCCAAAAACCGCAAGTGTGCGAATAATCCACTCTTCCAAATTCCACACATATTTTTTTATATCAGGCGCGCCTTGTCGAGATTTTAAATCCAGCATCACATACCCAACCCGTTGCCCCGGCCCATGATAAGTATGCTCCCCGCCGCGCCCAGTTTCAAACACTTCAAACCGCGCATCCAACAAATCCGCACCTTTCGCACTTGTCCCCGCCGTATAAAGCGGCGGATGCTCCAGTAGCCACACGCATTCACGCGCTTTGCCCTCGCGTATCCCCGCCACCCGCGCATCCATAAACGAAAGCGCATCGGGGTAGGCCACAGGTGCGGGAGATATTTTAAAGTCCATCATATATTCACATTAAAACTCTAGGCGCCGGAGTCCGGTATACTCAACCCCCACCACTTCAAATAAATAATTTCGCTCATCATCTGATAAAGTCACATGCCCTTTGTCTGTAATATTTTCACGAATTTGATCGGTAAGTTCAATAATGTATAAAGCGTCAGTAATGACCTTGGGTAAACCAATACCACCCTTATATTTATCGGCTTCATCACGTTTATTAGCCTGCAACACAAGATCCGCGGCATGATCAAGCATCGCTTTTTGAAAAGGTGTGAATTCAGCCTGAATCGCGTTCAATTCTTTAACATCTACCGATCCTGCCATATAAGCAGAAGCCACGTCACAAACACGTCTATATAAATCTTGCGGCGGCAACATTAATTCTTCACCACTATTTTTGGCGCGCACCATACCTTGCTTCAAATAATCAACATATGGCAATGACGCTTGATCCTTAAGCGCATAGTACCAAGTCGAAAAAACGCGTGATTGTATTATAAACTCGAGTGAAATGTTTTGCGTTTTGTTTTCAACCGCATTTAAAAACGCCTCTTGATTCTCCCAACTTTTTTTTTCCATTTTTCTTCCCTGTTTTTTTATTTCATAACAATAACGCATACCATTACCATATGCATTTCACAAGTCCATCATAAACCTCGCCGCATTTCTAATTAACAAACCTATAAATCGCGGCTGTCATATGATGTAAAGTAGGAACATGTGAATGAGGTTAAAATGTAGTCATAGTAAATATTGACTTGGTGCGGCCGAGAAGACTCGAACTTCCACGGGATATAACTCCCACAGCGACCTCAACGCTGCGCGTCTACCATTCCGCCACGGCCGCAAGCCTTATGTGATATGTTCAGGTAGAACAAATGATGCAATAGCAAATATTAAATGCCTACGCAAGTTAAAGAATTAATCAAAATCAAAATCGAGATTATATACCATTTCATGGCTTGCATAAATTTCAGGGCTTCGAACAATCTTATCATAACGCCCTTAGCCAAACGCCATGTCATGCAAACCGCTCATATCAAATGCATCCCCGCGCGAATGCTCTTCGGGCAAATCCGCGAGAGCAATCAGCTTTTTTTTCAGACTGACAAGCTTGATCCCAAATCAAATGGTCCGCCGCATCGGCAAGACTTACAGCGTGTGATGTTCTCATAGCTTTTCCTTTTATATTTATTAGCACAGTAAATATAAAAACATATGTCAACTAAATAATTATTGCAACATACGCGATGATAGGCTTGAATACACAACGGAATCCAAAACAACGAAGCGGTCACATATCATGAGCAACAAAAAAGCCCAGAACAGCAACAAGAGTACCCCGAAAACGAGCAAGGAACAGCTTTATAAGGACGCACTTGATTACCACCGCTTCCCTGAACCTGGCAAAGTCGCGCTCAAACCTACCACCGCGCTCGCGACACAACGCGATCTCGCGCTTGCTTACTCCCCCGGCGTTGCCGCACCTTGCGAAGAAATCGCGCGTGACCCGCGCACAGCCTATGACTACACCGCCAAGGGCAACCTCATCGCCGTCATTACCGAAGGTACAGCCGTGCTCGGCCTTGGTGATATTGGCGCGCTCGCTTCCAAACCCGTCATGGAGGGCAAATCCGTCCTGTTCAAAAAATTCGCAGGCATTGATTCCAACGATGTTGAAATAGATATGAACACACAGCTTGACCGCGAAACCTGCACGCAGGAAGAATATATACAAACCTTCGTCAATATCGTCGCATCCTTAGAGCCTACATACGGCGGAATCAACCTCGAAGACATAAAAGCCCCCGAGTGCTTCGAAATCGAACGCCGCCTCAAAGAACGCATGAACATACCCGTTTTCCACGACGACCAACACGGAACCGCCATTATTGTCACAGCCGCATTTAAAAACTGGATTGCCTATTCTGGTCGTGACATCACCAAAATCAAACTCGTTGCCTCTGGCGCGGGCGCATCGGCAATTTCATGCCTAAATTTGCTCGTTCACGCGGGATTAAAGAAAGAAAACATCATCGTTTGCGACCGCTCTGGTGTGGTCTATAAAGGCCGCAACGAAAGCATGGATCCGCAAAAAGAAAAATTCGCCTCCGACACCAAACACCGCGACATCAGCCAAGCAATCAAAGGCGCGGATGTTTTCCTCGGCCTATCTGGCCCCGGCGCAATTGATAAAGCCATGGTCAAATCCATGGGGGCGAAACCGCTCATCATGACACTCGCCAACCCTACCCCCGAAATCATGCCCGAAGAAGCAAAGCAAGCTAAACCAGATGCCATTATCTGTACTGGTCGCTCCGATTACTCCAACCAAGTCAACAATGTGCTCTGCTTCCCGTTCATCTTCCGCGGTGCGCTTGATGTCGGCGCAACCAAAATCAACGAGGAAATGAAGCTGGCCTGCGTCGAAGCCCTCGCCGCCCTCGCCCGCAAAGAAGTCACCGCCGAAGTCGCCAGCGTCTACAGCGGAGAAACATTAGAATTCGGCCCAGAATACCTCATCCCGAAACCGTTCGACCCACGCTTAATCGTCGACCTGCCCATGGCCGTTGCCAAAGCCGCAATGGAAAGCGGCGTTGCCACACGTCCGATCAAAGATTTTGAAGCCTACAAACACAAACTTCAACAATATTTTATACGCACACAACTCGTCATGCGCCCCATTTACACTCGCGCCAAAGAAGACCCCAAACGCGTTGTCTATTGCGAAGGCGAAGAAGAACACGTCCTTCAAGCCGTACAAACTTCTCTCGATGAAGGCATCGTTAAACCCATCTTGATCGGACGTAAAAAAGTCATCAAAAAACGTATCGAAAAATTGGGCTTACGCCTCAAGCTTGATGAAGATTTCGAACTTTGCGACCCCGAAGACGACCCAAGATATCGCGAATACTGGGAACTTTACCACTCAATCATGGAACGTCGCGGCGTGACCCCCGCAATGGCACGCAACACGGTGCGCACATCAACAACCGTTATCGGCGCGCTTATGGTTCATCGCGGCGAAGCGGATTCTATGATCTGCGGAACTGTCGGGCAATATAAAAAGCACCTCGCCCACATCACAAATATTATAGGCCTAAACCCAGGCGTAGAAACGCCTGCCGCCATGAACGGCTTGCTGAACGCCAGAGGCACATATTTCTTCTGCGACACGCAAATCAACCCCACACCAAGCATTGCGCAAATTTCTGAAATGACTTTATTGGCCGCTGAAGAAGTCCGCCGTTTTGGCATGACCCCGAAAGTCGCCCTGCTCTCCCATTCCAATTTCGGAACAGGCGATCACGAAGATGCCAACAAAATGCGCGCCGCATACCAAGACATCCGCCGCCGTGCCCCAACTTTGGAAATCGACGGCGAAATGCACGCCGACGCCGCCCTGTCCGAAGAAATTCGCAAAACCATCATGCCCAACACAACACTACAGGGCGAGGCGAATTTATTCATCATGCCCAGTGTGGAAGCCGCCAACATCTCCTACAATATGGCCAAAGTATTCTCCGAAGGAATTAATATAGGCCCGATTTTATTAGGCGTTGCCAGACCCGTGCATATCGTCACACCATTTGTTTCCTCCCGCGGAATCGTCAACGTCACATCGCTTGCCACGGTGGGGGCACAAATACACGACAAAAACGAATCCATAGAGCAAATCAGCAAAAAACCACGCGCTTTAAAAACTGCGTAAGTGATAGATCGGATGCATAAATCATGCTAAAGTTTAACTGAAGGCTATGCATGCCTTTTTTCGCAATTTCAGTTGAGTGAGCATTACTATGTCATATCTCGATACTCAGCTTTCCAAAGCACCCCCACCAATACAGTTATTAATTTTCACGTTATTGTCGATCTTCCTTGGTTTTATAGATCTAAAAACAGGTATAGAAATCAACTTTTTTATTTTCTATGGCCTCCCCATCTGGCTCACCACATGGTATCTCGGCGAAAAGAAAGGCATTTACATTGCAATACTCTGCTTAGCCATCTGGTTTACGCAAGACTTTATCTCGACCAAAATATACACCAACCCCTTCGCACCCTTTTGGAACGGCGGCATCCGCTTTATATTCTTCTTATTCATCATCTATTCATTAAAAAACATCCGTCAAAAACTCCTCCTCGAAGAACTCAACGCTGATTTTGACGCTCTCACAGGCATTTTAAACACACGCGGCTTCAAAGAACGTCTCGAAATCCTCTTTCCATTCTTAAGCCGAAACAAACAACTTTATATCATAGCTTTTATTGACCTCGATAATTTTAAAAAACTCAATGACACCCAAGGACATAGCGAAGGCGACAAAGCGTTAAAAACCGTTTCAACCATTATGACCCAATCCCTAAGGAAAAGTGATCTAGTCGGGCGTTTGGGCGGCGATGAATTTGTCCTATTCCTCAGCAATATTGACATCGAAGACGCAGAAAAAATCATCACGCAAATGAAAGAAGAATTAGATATCGCCATGAAAAATTTTGATTGGCCAATCGGATTCAGCATAGGCGTATGCGCCTTCGATAGCCAACAAACCACCCCCGAAGCCGCCATCAAATACGCTGATGAGTTAATGTACGAAGTCAAATCCGCTGGCAAAGGCACAGCCTCATATAAAAAGCATTTTTAACAACGAATTTCGCCCGCAAATAACAAACCCCCTCCCCAAACCCCTCACTTCCTGCTACGCTACTGCGCATGAGTGACACACCCGCCAACACAGAAATCGAACAAGAAGAATTGACCTTTACCCTGTCGGATGATGAAATCCGCGATACGGTGGAGGCGTTGCGCGCTGAGGATTCCGATACTGTATCTACTGTCCTCGAAGACCTAAGCCCTGCCGACACCGCCGAACTGCTCGAAAAAATAGACCGTGACGACCGCGCGGAGCTGGTCAGCATGTATGGCGATCACGTCATGCCCGAAACTTTCGTGGAAATGGACGCAGAATTAAGCCGAAGCGTCTTATCCACCATGACCGCCGACCAAGTCGCGCACATCATTTCAGCACTCGAAAGCGATGACGCGTTGTTGTTGGTTGAAACGTTGGATGAAGATTTCCAAAAAGAAATCATCCATAAACTTTCTGCCAAAACCCGTCTCGCCCTCGAAGAAGGCCTTAGCTTCCCCGAAGACAGTGCAGGCCGTTTGATGCAACGCGAAGTCGTTGCCATTCCACAATTTTGGACTGTGGGCAAAACTATTGATTACATGCGCGCCGCCGCATCCGACCTGCCAGACAGCTTTTTCGATCTGTTCGTAATCGACCCCGCGCACCACGTAAAAGGACACATCCCCCTTAACCACCTCATTCGCAGCAAACGAAGCACTAAAATCGCTGACATCACGCTTGATAATATCCTGCCCATCCCCGCCGACATGGACCAGGAAGAAGTCGCGCATTTATTCCGCCGTGAAAATATTATTTCCGCGCCAGTGATTGATGAAGACGGACGCTTGCTCGGTGCGATCACCATTGATGACATCATTGATGTTATCGACGAAGAAGCCCAAGAGGACATCTTGAAAATGGCCGGTGTGGATCAAAGCGACTTCTACCGCGCCATCCTCTCCACCACAAGCACACGCTTTCGCTGGCTCTTTGTGAATCTTATCACTGCCATTCTCGCCTCTATCGTCATATCGATGTTTGATGCAACAATTCAAGAAATCGTCGCCCTCGCCGTTCTCATGCCCATTGTTGCATCCATGGGCGGAAACGCAGGCACTCAAGCCCTCACCGTTGCCGTGCGAGCGCTCGCCACAAAAGAATTATCGGGCACAAACACCGCTCGCATCATCTGGAAAGAAACTATCGTCGGCTCGCTCAACGGCGCAGCCTTTGCCATCATTACGGGGATAATCACCGCAATGTGGTTCACTAACCCCATGCTCGGCGCTGTCATTGCAACCGCCATGATTATTAACCTGATGGTCGCGGGTACATGCGGCGCAATCATCCCCATCGCGTTAGACCGATTGGGATGGGATCCCGCCGTGGCCTCAACTGTTTTCCTCACGACGGTCACCGATGTGGTTGGCTTTTTCGCCTTCCTCGGCCTTGCTGCGATATTTATGCTTTGACCACTCAATAAATGATCGTTCAACATACAAAACAGATCCACACACATCTATTCTTTTAATAAAAATTTCCTAGGTCAATTCGTACTATTGGTATATAAGCATTTGTTAAATCAACCCACAATCGTTTGAGCACTAACAAACAACATGAGTAACATTGCCAGACTGCTTTTACCATCGAACACAACAATACAATTATTGGAAACGGACATGATAGCAAGCCTCAGAAAAATCTGTACATCTCTCCAATGTATCGTTTTTGTCATTCAACCCCAAGCCTCTTTGCGCTAGGGTATATTCATCATGTCTGCATCAAAACTCGTCAAACCCCATGTGCAATATAAGCAAAGCTTGCTTGAAGCCGTTGATGAATTCCACGCCGAAGGCCGATACCAATTCCTCGATCGTGCAGACCTCGATAAAAATTTTGAACAATTTGTAAACGATCTTAATGCAGGACGCCGTCACCTCCACAAACCCTATGTTGACTGGGTGGAACCCGTGCCAGAAACCATTTTATGGCTGGTCAAAGAAAACGCCTATATCGGCACAATCAATATCCGCCACCGCCTGAACTGGCATTTGGAAAAATGGGGCGGCCACGTTAACTTTGTTATTCGTCCATCCATGCGCAACAAAGGCTTCGGCAAAAAAATCCTGCAAAAAGCCATGCCTGTCATCGCCTTCATGGGCATTGAACGCGCCTTAATAACCGTCGACCCCAAAAACACCGCCGCTATTCATATTGTCGAGTTTGCCGGCGCAAAATTCGAAAACCAAACCACTGCCACCACCCAATTCCCCATGCGCCGCCGCTACTGGCTGGAATGCGATTAAGCGTATTACTAAAAGTAATTATTTAAGAACTAACAATATTCCCTTGCAACTTTTGCCAGCGCCGTTATAAACACATATGGCGAAAAAAAAGGCAAAATCGGCGAGTAATAAAGGCGCCCGTTCATCGTCTCGCAAGACCGGAAAAACGAAATCAAAAAAGCGTTCATTCATTGGCTTTGTGTTTAAATGGACCTTCGTAACCGGCCTATGGTGTGCCATAGCGCTTGCCGCTTTATTTGCTTATTACGCCACCGAATTACCAAACATCACCAAAGACGCAAGCTTCGATCGCAAACGCGCCATCATCGTTAAAGATTACAAAGGCGACATCGTCGCACGTTATGGTGATATTGTCGGCAATAAAGTCACCATTGATGACATCCCCGAACATCTCGTGCAAGCCGTGCTCGCCACCGAAGACCGCCGATTTTACTATCATGTCGGCGTAGATCCACTTGGTCTCCTGCGCGCCGTTTTCGTCAACATCAAAGAAGGTCGCCGCGCTCAAGGCGGCTCTACAATCACCCAACAACTCGCAAAAAATCTATTTTTATCCCAAGAGCGCACTTATAAACGCAAAATCCAAGAAGCCATGCTCGCTTTCTGGCTGGAATACCGTCTCACCAAAGATGAAATCTTAAGCGCCTACCTAAACCGCGTTTATCTAGGATCTGGCGTATACGGTGTAGATGCGGCGGCGCAGCGTTACTTCAAAACACCAGTAAAAGAAATCACCTTGCGCGAATCCGCGACCCTCGCTGGCCTGCTCAAAGCCCCCTCGCGCTACTCCCCTCTAAGCAACCCCGCCCTGTCCAAGGCACGCACCGATACAGTCTTGGCAGCTATGGCTGATGCGGGTTTTATAACGGACAAAGAGCTTAAAGCCGAAAACGCAGCCACCCCAAAACCAACGCCAAAACCGTCCGACCTTATGGCCGATCAATATTACACCGATTGGGTCGTAGATACGCTTGACGAACTCATTGGCACACCTAACGAAGACCTCATAGTCGAAACAACAATGAACCCGCGCATTCAAAAATACGCGCAAGATGCTATTGCTGATAGCGTGTCAAAAAACGCAGGGAAAAATGTATCACAAGGTGCAATGGTGGTCATGCGCCCTAACGGCGCAGTCGTAGCAATTGTCGGCGGCACAAATTACACCCAAAGCCAGTTCAACCGCGCCACTCAAGCCCTACGCCCCCCCGGCTCAAGCTTTAAACCTATCGTATATTTAACGGCGCTGGAAAAAGGATGGCACCCAAACAGCTGGATTATCGACGAACCCATCAACCGCAAATACGCACCCAAAAATTTCGGTGGCAAATATTACGGCGAAGTCACATTAACCGAAGCGCTCACCCTGTCTTTGAACACGGTTTCCGTCAATTTGATGCGTGATGTTACCCCCGAAGCCGTTATTGATTCTGCACGCCGCATGGGTATTAAAGCTGAACTCGACGCTGACTTATCCCTCGCCCTCGGCAGCAACGGCATCACACTACTGGAAATGGCCAACGCCTACAGCACCATTTCCAACGGAGGCCTCAGCGTTGAGCCTTACGCAATCACTAAAATTACATCAAAAGACACAGGCGAGCTATATTACGAACGCCCCGCAAACAACAGAATGAAACGCGTATTTAATGGCGATGATATCCAAAACATCACATCAATGATGCATAGCGTCATGGTCAACGGCACGGGGCGCGGCGCACAAATCGGCATCCCCGCCGCGGGGAAAACAGGCACATCTCAAGATTCCCGCGACGCGTTGTTTATGGGCTTTACCCGAGAACTGGTCGGCGTTGTATGGTTTGGCAACGATGACAACTCCCCTATGAAAAGCGTAACCGGCGGTTCCTTCCCCGCTACCACATGGGCCAGTGTTATGGGAAAATCTACGGGTATGTATCCATCATTTAATAATCAAGGATACAACAGCGTAGACAATTTCAACGGCTTTTTAGATCGCGTTTTCTCCTTCGGTGGCAGCGAAATGAAATTCGACTATAACCGCGGCCTCAACGAACAAGTGCAATACAACAACCGCACCCAACGAGGAACACAACGCAGCAACGCTCCCCTCCCCAAAGCGGAAAGACGCACCATCCAAGAAGCTGTGCGCTATAACGATTAAGTTTTCTCAGCGCAAAGCGAAAATCCTGTTATTCCACTAACCGAAGCGCTTAAGCCGCCGCAGCGTCTTCAACAATACTCAATAGCGGGTAATCGCGATTATACGCCGCAAAGCGGCTTTCACCAATTTCGTTCCAATACCGTTGTAACGCTTGTAAGTCATCCGAAGGCGCACCAACATCCCAACTTTTTCGCATTAACGCCTGATCGGCATAGCTTAAAAATTCGGCAGGAAACGCCATTCGTGGCGCGCGCAAACCTAATTCAACCAAGACCTTCCCCACATGCGCATCACTATAATCCGCCATATCCGCCGTAAATTGTATAGCGCAGAGAATTTTAATTTCCAACCGTGAATTCGGTACATGCCGCAGATGCTGCATAAAACGCGCATAAATCTCCATATCCGCATCTTTATGCATTTCTGGCGGCAGCGGCAAGGCAATGTTCTCGGCTTTTAACGCAGAATTGGATGAGGAATGTGATAGAGTGTTCATAATTACGCCCTTTCATATGGATCGTGTTGTGCTCTATCTCCAACCTACGCCCGCAATCCTTAACGAAGTCTTAACACCAACTACGAATCCCTCAAAACCCAGTAAAACCGCTGTGGATAGATTGGAATGTTGGGATTTGAAATACGAGAATATTGGTATTAAGGGCGAATCGATTATCAGTATGTCATCCCAATACCGCGTCGCGCCAATTCATCCGCGCGCTCATTCTCTGGGTGCCCCGCATGTCCCTTAACCCAATGAAACGTCACATCCTGTTTTTGTACCAGCACATCAATCGCCTCCCACAAATCTTGATTTTTCACAGGTTTTTTGGCCGCCGTTTTCCAACCCCGCGCTTTCCAACCCGCAAGCCATTGATTAATCCCATCCATGACATATTTGCTATCGGTATATAAATCAATTCTAGGCGCACCCTTAATAGCCTCTAACGCCTTAATCACCGCCATCATTTCCATACGGTTGTTGGTGGTATCGCCTTCACCCCCATATAATTCCTTCTCATGCTCCCCCGAAAGCAGCAAAACCCCCCACCCCCCAG
>JBBKXA010000164.1:0-2830 GCA_037969235.1 Bdellovibrionales bacterium
GCGTTGGCGGGCGTTTTCGCGTCATGCGGGACAGATACGGGCGAATTGTGAGCCGAGGAATTTTGATTGTAGGCCGCGCCAGCGCCAAGGGCTTCTGCAATGGGCGCATGATCCATTCATCTGAGGAAGAACCATGCCGGATTTTAGTTTGGAGAATGAGCATGATGGCCCTGTATTCGGGCTTGATGAGGTCGGGCGCGGGCCGTTAAGCGGCCCTGTTGTGGCGGCGTGTGTTTATATCCCTGAGGATTTGCGCACCCTGCCCTTTGTGTCTGAAATTCGTGACAGTAAGGCGCTTTCTGAGAAAAAGCTGGAGAGGCTTTATGGCGAGATTACAACGCATTTTGAATGGTGCGTGGCGGAGATTTCGCCCGCGGAAATTGACGAGATCAATATTTTGCAAGCCTCGTTGAAAGCTATGGCGATGTCTTTGCTGCAGATGGAGACTGTGCCTGTTCATGCATTGGTTGATGGCAATAAACTGCCCAACCTCCCCTGCCCTGCGCGTGCTGTGGTTAAGGGCGATAGCAAGTCCGTTTCCATTGCCGCAGCATCGATTGTGGCGAAGGTGACGCGTGATCGAATTATGCGTGAGCTACATAAAACGCACCCTCATTATGGCTGGAGCACGAATGTCGGCTATCCGTCAAAAGTGCATTTGGCGGGGATTGTTGCGCATGGGATTACCGAACATCACCGAAAATCCTATGCGCCGGTAAGAAATTTTCTGGCGTTTGGATCGACTCGAAACCCCAGTAAATCCGCTGCATAGAGTCGTTTAAGACTCCGCGTTAGAGTCCTGATTCCGTTATGTGAATCCATTTTTTATCTTGACGGCGAATCGCTTTTGACTCATGGTGCGTCCTTACTTATCCACAAGGAAGGACCGTTATGCCGGATTCACATCTGAACAAAATCCATATTGGCGATTGCGTTAAATTGATGCGTAATATGCCGTCTGAATCCGTTGACCTGATCTTTGCTGATCCGCCTTATAATTTACAGCTTGGTGGTGATCTTCACCGCCCGAACAACTCCAAAGTCGATGCGGTTGATAATGATTGGGATCAGTATGACTCCCTTCAGCATTACGATAAATTTACCCGCGAATGGATGGGCGCAGCCCGGACCTTGCTTAAGCCTGATGGGGGGATGTGGGTGATTGGGAGCTATCATAATATCTTCCGCTTGGGCTATATCTTGCAGGATATGGGGTTTTGGATATTGAATGATGTGATCTGGCGCAAATCTAACCCGATGCCGAATTTTCGCGGTCGCCGCTTTACCAACGCGCATGAAACCTTGATCTGGGCGGGGAAGTCGGAGAAATCAAAATATACGTTTAACTACGATTCCATGAAGGCACTGAACGAAGATTTGCAGATGCGCAGCGACTGGTATTTGCCGCTCTGCACAGGCGGGGAGCGTTTAAAAGATGAAAACGGCGATAAGGCGCATCCGACGCAAAAGCCTGAGAGCTTGCTGTATCGGGTATTGCTGGCCTCTACGCGCAAGGGCGATACGGTGATTGATCCGTTTTTTGGAACGGGAACAACGGGCGCAGTGGCGAAAGCGATGGGGCGCAACTTTATTGGCTTAGAGCGTGAAGAGGTTTATGCAGAGCATGCGCGTAAACGCATTGATGCAGTGCAGCCGATGGATGAAAACTTGCTGAATATCAAGCCAAAGCGCGAGCAACCGCGCGTGCCGTTCGGAACATTGATCGAGCGTGGATTGCTTAAGCCCGGCGCGGTACTAACAGATTCAAAGAAACGCCACAGCGTGAAGGTGCAAGCCGACGGAAGCGTTACGGCGATGAACCATATTGATTCCATGCGCGGCTCTATTCACAAGGTGGGCGCGGCCCTGCAAGACGCGCCATCGTGTAATGGCTGGACATATTGGCATTATATGGATGGAAAAACGGTCAAGCCGATTGATGCTTTGCGGGAGAGAGTGCGGGCCGCGGAAGGCGTGGAAAACAGAAGTTATTGAGATGTTTCGTTCTCTTTTGCTTCGGCGGCGGCTTTTTTGTCTTCAAGCTTTTTCTTCAGGCGCTCCTGATACCGTTTTTTCATATCAATTTCCATCGCGGAGCGTTCTTTTTTGCGCTTGAAATCCACAGAAAGTAAAAGCATTTTACGCTCAGCATCGCCGTAAACTTCGTATCCTTCTAAAACAGCAAGAATTTTAGCCAATACATTTTCCGTAACGCGCACATCTTCTTTGTAGGAAAAAACTCTCATTTTCATGACGAGATACGCCTCACGGTGTTCATACAAATTTTCTTTGGTCCTTATAAGTGTTTCGTTTTCTCGATTTTGTGCACCTTGAAGTTCCATATAGGTTTGCGCCATTTCAAAAGGAACGCTAAGTGCATTAAGGGTAAATGGGCGGTTAAGTTCGGCGTACAGCCCCTTGGGATAGCCTTCGAGTTTCCAGTTAGGCGGAATTTTACAAACGTGTTCATTGATATCCTTTGCCAGGATTTCAAAGCGCCTAATCCCGTTAAGCTTGTAAGGATTCCAAATATCAAACTCTTGCGTTTCGAAGTTATACTCTGCCAGCCTCAAGGGCTGCACAAATTCAAAATTTGCTGAAAAAAACCTGCTGTTTTCAATCAAATATTTACGCGCCCCTTCTCTTATGCCGCCCCATTCAAATTCGTTGTTTGCGTAGTCTTGGTACAGGTCGCACTCGTTGATAAGTAAAAAATTATCAACGTGTTTGTCGTTTTCTGGATCAAGCTTAGAAAGCGCCCAATAGGCTTGCGATAACGTTTTCACTGTTGGTGTTTCGTAGATTGTGCTTCGTTCGAGAGGAACAGCTT
>JBBKXA010000165.1:0-3715 GCA_037969235.1 Bdellovibrionales bacterium
TACTTGCGCAGGCGTAGCAAATTCAAAACCGTCATAAACCAAATGCTCATACATATCATCGACCATCACATGCACATGCGGATATTTAAGCAAAACATCGGTGATCGCCTTAAGCTCATCAAAACTATAGGCCCCCCCAGTAGGATTGGATGGTGAGTTAAAGATCAGCCATTTGGTCTTGGGCGTAATCGCCGCTTCCAAATCTTGCGCGCGCAATTTAAACGCATTGCTTTCCGGACAATCGACAATCACAGGCGTGCCTTCGGCCAACAATGTCATATCGGGATAAGACACCCAGTACGGCGCAGGAATAATCACCTCATCGCCCGCATTCACCGACGCCATCAACGCATTATAAAGCACCTGCTTACCGCCCGTGCCCACGGAAATTTGATCGCGCGTATAATCCAAATCATTATCGCGTTTAAATTTCGCAATAATCGCATCTTTTAATTCCGCGGTTCCATCGACGCTTGTATATTTCGTCTGCCCCGCATCCATCGCGACCTTCGCGGCATCTTTCACAAATTCGGGCGTATCAAAATCTGGCTCCCCCGCACCCAGCCCGATAATATCGCGCCCCTCCGCCTTTAATTCATTCACCCGCGCCGTAACGGCAAGCGTTGGCGATGGTTTAATACGGCTAAGACGGTCGGCGATAATGGACATGGTAGTTTCCTCTTTGTTAATGCTTATGATGGGATCATTTTAACCACAGATAAACACCGATGAACACTAATTTTTAATGTGAAAAAGCGAAATTTAAGGCTTAATACACGTTGCCGCCGCCGCGCCGTGATGACTAAAAATATGCTAAACACAGATCAATCAAAATGCATCATATCTGCGTTTATCCGCGTTCATCTGTGGTTCTTAATAAGCATCCTCGCGCACCAAAGCGCGTAACGTTTCGATATTAATATCATGCGAAGCAGAAAAATCTACGCCCAGTTCTTTAAAAAATCCAGCCAGCGGCGCGAGTAATTCATCGCTCAGCGCCGTTGCTATATATCTTTGCAATCGTGGGATATGCGGCATATATTGCGGATTATCATCCATCACCGCCATTTTGATAAACTGCCCGATTACGCGGCAATGAAATTGCGTCCCCATAACCCGAAACCACGCACGACTTTCATCGCTCAAACCATTAATAATTTCCGCCTTCACGCTTGCATCGACATCGCGCCGCGCATCTTCCAATAAATTTGTCAGGTCATAAATCTGCGGCCCGATCATCGCCCCTTGAAAATCCAGCAACCCACAACGCTTAAGCCCCTTTTCCTGCGGCAGCCACATCAAATTCTGCGCATGAAAATCCACATACATAAACCCAAGATCAGGCGCAGGCAAGCTCGCCTCAATCTCCGCCCACACGCCCTTATAGGCTTCAACCAAACCATCTTCGTTACGCACACCCCGCGCCAAGGGCACAAACCAATCAACCACACGGCGATGGCGTTTATGCACATGGCTTTGGTAATAATCAGGCAACACCAGCGGGCACTCCGCATCCGCAATATGCTTCAGAACATCCGCCGCCAGGGTGTATAATTCTCGCTGACCTGCATCATCCTGCGCATCACGAAAACACACATCCCCCAGATCCTCCAGCAACAAATATCCACGCTCCAGATCTTGCTCAAATATAGTCGGTGTTTTTAACCCAATCCCAGCTAGCCACTGCCCGACGCGAACAAAATCGCCCAAAAAATGACCTAGTGTTACATAGGGAGAGTCATCAGGCAAAGTCTCCATCAATATTGCGCTGTGCCCGTTTTTATGAACGCGAAAATACCGCCGAATAGACGAATCCTGCCCCACAGCTGCAGTTATCTCCCAACCATGCCGATCCAAAAATTCGCGGCGATGATTATCATCAAAATAATTATTTTGCAAAAGCGCGGTGACAGACAATAAGGCAACCCTTTAGGAAAAAACACACAACATTAATCTTCATTTTCTTGCTTAGCCGCTAATGCGCGGATAGCATCAATATGCGCTTGGGAGACATGCCCGCTAGAACGCGGCGCGCCGGCATCTTCCAGCCCAAAAATCTGCGATGATCCTGCCACGGCTTTTAATAATTCCAACCCGAAAGCCTCTTCTTTTTTTGGCTTTTGTACAGGAGCTTCCTTCTTAGTTTGTTCTGGCGCAGGCGCGACCTTTTCCGCCCGCCCCGATGCAACGCGCTCAATATTATATGCCACAATACCCGATAAATGCGGTTTCGCTAGCGCATAGAGTAATTTCGCATCCTCAAACGCCCAAGCAATAATCTGCTGGCGCGCTTTAACTGGATTACCCTTTGCATTTTTCAACGCTTCTTTAATGCGCCCTTCGGCATAATCTAACGACATGGATAAATCTCCTTACCCCTTAAGGATGCCATATTTTCAAGCATTCGCAAAGAGATTACAATGCGATAGCTTTAACATCCAATGTGTAGTCCTGTCGAGCCTGACTTTTATTTTCAAAATATTCATCAATTTTATCATAAAACATACCAAACAATTTATCATGTAGAGGGCCATCAGTTTCAAAATGCCCCTGCACGGCGTAAATCGGCCTCCACTTGCCTTCAATTGCCTCAATCGTCCCATCAGGAGCTGTCGCCGCAACTTTAAAATTATCACGCAACGTTTTATTGCAACGCGTCTTCCAATCCACAACATGTGTACATTCATAATGTGCAGAATTAATCATAATTTCATCACCACCAAAAAGGTCATGCATGAATGTGGCTTCAACCGCGGAGATAGGGTGCACCGAACGATCTAATAGTTTTAAACAAATACTACCATCATCCTGCCTCGCATCGAGATTTTGAGAATGCAAATATAACTCATCTGGCGTTGGCCTTAAAACACCACCAAAAGTAACAACCACCTCTTGCATGCCACGGCAAATAGCCAAAGTAGGAATTTTTGTTTTCGCAATTTTTTTTATTAAAGCAATAGCGGTCTTGTCACGCTCTTTATCCCGCGCAAAATGATAATTATTTTCGTCAAAATCAGGATCATAATAAGAAGGATCAATATTTGCATCCCCACCAGGTAACAAAAGGCCATCAATATTAGCAATGACATCATCAAGGTCTTCAGTACCTACGGGGATATAAATCACATCAAAACCGTTATTCACAAAAGGCTTGGCCCATCGATCACAAATATCAATTTTGCCCTGCTCATTTATTTTAGCAAGAATTCCTACACGTGGGTTAGGCCTATTTAAAGAATGGATTATTGGCGTCATGTGTCTAATCTAATGTGAGAAGGTTAATAAAAAGCAAAAATTGCGTCAATCGGGAAGCGATTAACGGCAGCAACAACACATACACATGAGATTTAATTTCATAACCATATAAAAACACTAACGCAAATGGATAAAACGATGCAAGAAAAAAATTGCATTTACGCACAATCTTCGCTATAAAAAATAACTATGGCAAAAATGAAAACATCCCTCCCCGCTCTGACATTGGCTTTTGCGTCACTTGGCCTTACAGCAAATGCCTTCGCAAACAGCGAAAATAATGCGCATCAATCATCAGAGCCAACAGAATCAACCACCGAATGCACTGCAAACACGGATCAACGCTCACGCAGCATAAGAATTTCGAATGACGCTTTCGTTGGCACAAATAAAGGCTATACGAGCGGTTTCGAATTTACCCAATATTTAAGCCCCTGCCTAATGCCGCAAGCCTTCGGAT
>JBBKXA010000166.1:0-8896 GCA_037969235.1 Bdellovibrionales bacterium
AAGCGGGCCCAAAAGGCCCACTTCAAATTACTAAAATTTTTATTTTGCATTGCCCAAATAAATACTCTATAAAAGTGATATTCCCTGACATGGAAAAATACTACCCCAAGCGCCCCAAATTTTAAAAGCGCTCTACCACATATGTCTCGGACACAAGGAAAGAAAAAAGAATGGCAAACCCAATAGAATTTTTCAAACAGGTGAAAACCGAAGGCAAAAAAGTGTCATGGCCGACCCGCCAAGAAACCACCGTCAGCACGATCGCCGTGTTCATTATGGTGTTTATCGCCTCGTTATTTCTCTATTTCGCCGATCAAATCATCGCCGTCGTGATCCGCTGGATCATGAGCTTTGGCCTCTAATATATTAAAAGGAAGATTAAAAATGTCAGCAGCAAAATGGTACGTTCTCCACGTTCACTCAGGCTTTGAAGCGAAAATCGCCGAAGTCATCAAAGACAAAGCCCGCAAACAAGGCCTCGCCGATTGCGTCGAAGAAATCATGGTCCCCACCGAAGAAGTCGTCGAAGTCAAGCGCGGCCAACGCGTAAACGCAGAGCGCAAATTCTTCCCCGGCTACGTGCTCGCGAAATTGGATATGAACGACCATGTCTGGCACCTCATCAAAGACATCCCCAAAGTCAGCGGTTTCCTTGGCACTGGCGGCAATAAACCCGTGCCCATCACCGAACGCGAAGCCCAGCGCATCATCCAACAAGTACAAGAAGGCGTTGATCGCCCACGCCCAAGCGTGATTTACGATATTGGCGAAGAAGTCAAAGTCACCGACGGCCCATTCGCCTCCTTCAATGGCGTAGTCGAAGAAGTCGACGAAGAAAAAGCCAAACTCAAAGTCTCCGTCTCCATCTTCGGCCGCGCAACACCGGTGGAATTGGAATACGCACAAGTTGAGAAGATTTAGTCAAGCGTTTTAAAAACACTTGCATTTCGCAACATATTTGATTAATGTCCCCCTCACTAACCGATGTGGGAGGTGTTTTGCTCAATCAAGACCATAAGCAAAGCCGCACCACGTCACCGTTCATGTGAATGTGAATAAATCACAAACACAAAATAAAGCGGAAAAATTGACGGATTTTGAGCCGAGAAGACAGTTTTTCGAGAACCGAAGCGCGGCGTATCTAAAGGTACGTAAGCATCGGAAAGCGTAGAAAAACTGGTTTCGCAGGCCAAAAAACTAAAATTTTCTCCGCGTTTGCTATGAAAGGATATAAAAATGGCAAAGAAAGTATCGGGTTACATCAACCTGACAATCATTGGGGGTGCGGCTAACCCATCCCCGCCAGTTGGACCGGCACTCGGCCAACATGGTGTAAACATCATGGAATTCTGTAAGGCGTTTAACGCGAAAACTGAAGATGCAAAAGGCATTCCAACGCCTGTTGTGATCACAGTTTACGAAGACCGCTCTTTCACATTCATCACAAAAACTCCGCCAGCAAGCTACTTTATCTTGCAAGCGACCAAGAAAAAGAAAGGCTCAAGTGCACCGGGGAACGATATCATAACCTCAATCCGCAAAAGCCAGTTAAAAGAAATCGCCACGATAAAAATGGAAGATCTCAATGCCAATGACATTGAAGCCGCCATTAAAATTATCGCCGGTTCCGCCCGTTCTATGGGCATCGAAGTGGTGGAGGGATAAGACATGAGCAAGCCAACAAAGAAAAACAAAATCGCCGCGGAAAAAATTGACCGTCTCAAAGATTACGCACTGCCTGAAGCTGTGAAAATCTTGAAAGAACTGGCCAAAAACCGTAAATTTGATGAATCCATCGAACTCGCGATTAATCTCAACATCGACCCTCGCCATGCTGACCAGCAGGTGCGTGGAATGGTGTCCTTGCCACATGGCACAGGCTCTACTGTTCGCGTGGCTGTCTTTGCTCGCGATGAAAAAGCCGCCGCCGCGAAAGCCGCGGGTGCGGATATCGTGGGTGCGGAAGACCTTGCGGAATTGATCCAAGGCGGCGAGATTAACTTTGACCGCTGTATTGCAACGCCTGATATGATGGGCGTAGTAGGGCGTTTGGGTAAGATTTTGGGAACAAAAGGCCTGATGCCTAACCCCAAACTCGGCACTGTTACCGCCGATGTAGAAAAAGCTGTGAAAGATGCCAAGGCCGGCGCGATCGAATTTCGTGCGGAAAAAGCCGGAATCATCCACGCAGGCGTGGGCAAATCTTCATTCGACGAAAAGAAAATCGTTGAAAACGCTCAAGGCTTCTTCGATGCCATCATGAAAGCCAAACCAACCGGCGCCAAAGGAAGTTACGTGAAAAAAGTCACGATCACCTCCTCCATGGGTCCTGGCTTAAAACTGGATGTCACATCACTACACGACAACGACGCCAAAGGCAAAGCCGCTTAAGTGGTTAAATGAGATAAAAATTTCTAAAACCCCCGCCGAGCAATTGGCGGGGTTTTTTGTTGACGTAAGTGATCAGTTGTTCTAGGCTTTAAAAAAAGCGTTATATTTAGAGCTATCAAAATGAATGGAGACGAAAATCAGCAAAATCTGCATCGCATGTTACAAGAGCGCGATAGTCCTGAAGGAAAGGCAGAGGCCATCTTAAATAACGCGCGATTAGAAGACCATAATAATATGAGAGCCAAAGGAAGGCAAAACCTTAGTGAAACTGCGCAGATCAATTCTCTGGTCAAAATGTTTTTTAAAGCCGCACAACAAAAATTTTCATCACACGATTCTTCGCATTTCCTAAGTTGGGATATACTCACAGAAAATGACACCACCATCCTAAAACGGTTGAACCCAGAGGATGTTGATAATGCTCGCCGCAGAGAAAAGCAAGACAGAAAAGACGCTCATGCGGTTGATTATCTCATTGCGGCAGATAAAAATCACTACATAAGATGCGATGATATGGTCGCGATACTGTATCAACAGGTGCGCGATGTGGCTGAGTTATTGAATAACCTGAACTCACCGCATTTAATTGCATTAAATGATAACGGAAATCATAAATTCGATTTTTCATTCACTTTTGCAACCCATCAAAAACACTGGCTATTCTCTAAGCAAAAAATTATTTCACACGCCACAGTCTCAGATAGAAATCTGTTATGGGGAAGCCCAGGTCAAAGAGGGGAAATTTCTATCTACAGACAAGACGCACCTAGCACCCATGCTAAATTTCTCTCCCCACATTTTGAACAAGCGCGGCGTGATATTTTCAATCTGATCGCTGAAGAAATGCCCAACAAGACATGGAAATTACTCGCAGACAACGCGCCTTTCCTCGATGCTAATTATGCGCAAATTGGGCATGAGTAAAGCAAATAAGCAAAATAGTTAAATTGATTCGTAAATAACTCTTGACTCAAGCGCCGCGTTCTTATAAATATGCCCAACGAATTACAAACCTGTCCAAGATTGTGCGGCGAAACCATAAGTCCTCACATAGATAGAAGCTAAAAACGTAGCCCTTAAAACGGCGCAATTTTTATTTTCTAACGCAATTTGGATAGGTGGCCCTAAAAGGCCACTTTTTTATTTTTAGGCTAAGGAGAACATGCCATGGGAATGACCCGTCCACAAAAAGAAGCCAAAGTCGTTGAATATAACGAACGCTTTGCCAATGATGAAATTATGGTTGTTGCGCAATATTCTGGCTTGACCGTTAAGCAATTGCAGGATTACCGCACACAATTACGCGCAGTCGGCGCAACATTTTACGTGACCAAAAATGCCTTGGCGAAAATGGCCACAAAAGGCACACGTTACGAAGGCATTAACGATCTCTTCACAGGCCCTGTCGGTATGGCATCCTCCAGCGACCCTGTCGCGGCGGCAAAAGTGACATACGAGTTTGCGAAGAAAAATAACAAATTAATCATCATGGGCGGCGCTCTTGGTGAATTGGTATTGGATGTGACTGGCGTTGAAGCCTTGGCCAAATTGCCAAGCCTTGACGAAGTGCGCTCCAAACTCTGTGGCCTTATCGTGGCCGCTCCAACGAAATTGGTGGGCATCTTGCAAGCCCCCGCCCGAGATTTGGTCGGTGTGACCAAAGCTTATAGCGAAAAGGCTTAATAAGCGCAAAAAGTTTTAATATTAGCTAACATTTAAAAGGAGAAAAAATAATGGCTGCTAACTTGGAAAAAATCGTAGATCAACTCTCAGAACTTTCAGTTTTGGAAGCTGCGGAACTATCGAAACTTCTCGAAGAGAAGTGGGGCGTAACTGCCGCTGCTGCTGCCGCACCTGTTGCTGTTGCTGCCGCTGCTGGTGAAGCTGCAGAAGAGCAGACTGAGTTCAACGTTGTTCTTGAATCAGCTGGCGGAAACAAAATCGCCGTGATTAAAGAAGTACGCGCCATCACAGGCTTGGGCTTGAAAGAAGCTAAGGACCTTGTGGAAGCTGGTGGGAACATCAAAGAAGGTGCTAAGAAAGACGAAGCCGAAGAAATCAAGAAAAAACTTGAAGCCGCAGGCGCGACAGCCTCTCTTAAGTAACTGTCATAATTTTACGAATGGGGGATGCGGAAATCATATCCGCATCCCCGTTCGTTGTATTTTGGTGTTGACTCAGCGAGAGTTTTACGCCATATATCCATCAAACTTTCGGGAAGAGCATTGATAAACCCAGTTTGTAAAAATATTTATTTCACTCCGACCGCAGGGACACTCCCGGGCTAAGTGAAAAATTCACCACTTCAACCCTTCGAAATAACGGGGCGTGTTGCAAGTGGGTTTATGCGTTGGTGCATAAATTAATTTAGGCGGCCTGATATTGGGCGTCACGAAACAGTAATGATTTTTGATATAAAAGAAACGGGATCGACCATGAGCGCAGCAAAACAAAAGACTTCTTCTAAAAAATCACCTAAAGCATTGGCGCCGGTTCCGCCAGCAAACAATATCGAAAGTTTTACAGGTCGCAAACGCGTGCGCCGCAATTTCGGTAAGATTGAAGAAATCGCGCAAATGCCGAATTTGATTGAAATTCAGCGCCGCTCATACGAATTATTCCTCCAAGATCACACGCCAGCCGATGACCGCACGCTATCTGGTCTCCAAGAAGTGCTCGCGACCGTTTTCCCGATCAAGGATTTCTCCGACAAAGCCGAAATCGACTTCGTGAAATACGAACTTGAAGCGCCGAAATACGACGTTGAAGAATGTCAAACCCGCGGCATCACTTATGCTGCGCCATTGCGCGTCACATTGCGCCTGTCTGTGTTCGACATCGACGAAGATACAGGGCTTCGTTCAATTCACGACATCAAAGAACAAGACGTTTATTTGGTGGATATGCCACTCATGACCAAAAACGGAACATTCGTGGTCAACGGTACAGAGCGCGTAATCGTGTCGCAAATGCACAGATCCCCAGGCGTGTTCTTTGACCATGATGGCGGGAAAACCCATGTATCTGGTAAATATTTGTTCTCTGCGCGCGTTATTCCTTATCGTGGTTCATGGTTGGATTTCGAATTTGACGCCAAAGATCAAATGTATGTGCGCATCGACCGTCGTCGTAAATTGCCAGTTACAACATTGCTCCGCGCTTTGGATTCTGCTGAAACACTCGCCTACCGCGAAGAATGCGAAGAAAACGATGCTGATGTTGATCCGTTGATGGTGCAAGGCATGACGAATGAGGAAATCCTCAACACGTTCTATGACACCGTTACATACACCCAAGACAAAAAAGGCTGGAAAACAACATTCACAGCCGATGGTTACCGCGGCGTGAAATTGAAAGCGGCGTTGATCGACGCCAAGACTGGTAAAGTGGTCGCCGAAGAAGGCGAAAAAATCACACCCCGCAAAGCCAAAAGTCTCGCAGAAGAGGGCCTGAAAGAAATACTGGTTCAAAGCGAACAGCTGATCGGCCAATATCTCGCGACTGATTTGTTCAATGCAAACACAGGTGAAATCACCCACGAAGCGGGCCATGAAATCACGGAAGCCGACCTCGTTGACATCGAAGCCGCAGGCATTAAATCATTGCCAGTGCTCGCGATTGACCACACCAATATCGGTGCGTATATCCGCAACACAATGCTCGCTGATAAATGTGACACACGCGAAGAAGCGTTGATTGATATGTATCGCGTCATGCGCCCCGGTGAGCCACCCACAGTGGATTCCGCCGATGCGTTGTTCCAATCCTTATTCTTCGATCCTGAGCGTTATGATCTCTCAGCTGTTGGTCGTGTGAAGATGAATGCGCGCCTAGATTTGGATGCGGATGACCAGTTCCGCGTGCTCTGCAAAGCCGATATCCTCGCGATTTTGAAATATCTCCACGGCCTTAAAGACGGTATCGGCGAAGTCGATGATATAGACAACCTCGGAAACCGTCGTGTGCGTTCCGTGGGTGAGTTGATGGAAAACCAAGTGCGTATCGGCTTGCTTCGTATGGAGCGCGCCATTCGCGAGCGTATGTCATCTGTTGAGATCGACACATATATGCCGCACGATCTTATCAACTCCAAGCCTGCGCAAGCCGCAGTACGTGAGTTCTTCGGCTCATCACAACTTTCACAATTTATGGACCAAACAAATCCATTGTCCGAAATTACGCATAAACGTCGTTTATCAGCGCTTGGGCCAGGTGGTCTGACGCGCGAGCGCGCAGGTTTCGAAGTGCGGGATGTTCACCCGACTCACTATGGTCGTATCTGTCCGATTGAAACGCCAGAGGGGCCAAATATTGGTTTGATCAACTCCCTCGCGACTTTCGCGCGTGTGAACCAATATGGTTTCATCGAAAGCCCATACCGAAGAATTGAAAACGCCCAAGTCACCGACGAAGTGATTTATATGTCGGCCATGGAAGAAGCAAAATACGTGATTGCCCAAGCCAACTCAGAGTTGGATAAAAACGGTAAATTCACCAATGATCTCGTATCTTGTCGTCATAACGGTGAAAACGAAATGACTCCTCCCGATCAAATCGAGTTTATCGATGTATCGCCAAAACAAATGGTATCCGTAGCCGCCTCGCTCATTCCGTTTCTTGAAAACGATGATGCGAACCGCGCGTTGATGGGATCAAACATGATGCGTCAAGCTGTGCCATTGCTTAAATCGACTGCGCCCGTAGTGGGAACAGGCATGGAAAGCACCGTGGCACGCGATTCTGGCGCGGCTGTATCGGCGCGTCGCGGCGGTGTGGTCACCAAAGTGGATGCCACACGTATCGTTGTACAAGCAACCGATGGTCTGCATGCTGATGAAGCAACCGTAGACATCTATAAGCTCGCGAAATTCCAGCGCTCTAACCAAAGCACATGTATCAACCAAAAACCTTTGGTAAAAGTGGGCGACAAGGTTAAAGGCGGCGATATTATTGCCGACGGCCCGTCCACCGACATGGGCGAATTGGCGCTGGGGAAAAATATCCTCGTGGCCTTCATGCCTTGGAATGGCTATAATTATGAGGACTCCATCCTCATCTCCGAGCGTATTGTTCGCGACGATGTTTATACATCAATCCATCTTGAAGAATTCGAAGTGATGGCCCGCGATACTAAGTTAGGTACCGAAGAAATCACACGCGATATTCCAAACGTTGGTGAAGAAGCGCTGCGTCATTTGGATGAGGCAGGCATCGTGCATATCGGCGCGGAAGTTGGCCCTGGGGATATTTTGGTGGGCAAGGTTACGCCAAAAGGCGAGTCGCCCATGACACCAGAGGAAAAACTCCTGCGTGCTATTTTCGGTGAAAAAGCAGCGGATGTGAAAGATACCTCTCTCAAATTACCCCCCGGTGCAATTGGTACAGTTGTGGATGTGCGCGTATTTAACCGCCGCGGCGTAGATAAAGATGCGCGTGCGCTGTCTATCGAAGCCCAAGAAATTGAGCGTTTGGCCAAAGACCGCGACGATGAACGTAAAATCATCGAAGACGGTTTCTATGGTCGTCTGACACAGTTGCTCGAAGGCCAAAAAGTGGCCTCTGCACCCAAAGACACGCAACTCAAAAAAGGCGCGGATTTAAACAAAACTGTCCTTGAAAACATCGAAAAACGCGGCCTATGGCGTCAAATCGCGGTTGAAAATGAAAAGGCGATGGAAGAAATTGAAGCCATCTCCAAAACATTTGATGACGCGGTCGATGACATCAAAGAACGCTTTGAAAATAAGGTTGAAAAATTACAGCGCGGCGATGAATTAATGCCGGGCGTGATGAAAATGGTTAAAGTTTTCGTTGCTGTAAAACGTAAAATGCAACCTGGTGACAAAATGGCGGGTCGTCATGGAAACAAAGGCGTTGTCTCCAAAGTTATCCCACAAGAAGACATGCCCTACACCGAAGACGGCACACCCGTTGATATCGTGTTGAACCCTCTTGGTGTTCCGTCACGGATGAACGTGGGTCAGATTTTGGAAACGCATCTCGGTTGGGCTGCCGCTAATATGGGCCGCCAGATCGGTGAAATTCTCGACGCGATGAAAGAAAAAAATACGCTTTCATCCGACGAAAAGAAAAAACTCGAAACCAAATTGATCGAAGCCTATGGCGAGCGTGAATATAAAGAAAAAATCACCAAGCTTGATGATGCTGAATTGATCGAAATGTGTGGCAATTTGCGTGAAGGTGTTCCGATGGGCACACCCGTTTTCGACGGTGCCAACGAAGCTGATATTTCACAAATGCTCAGCGATGCTGGTCTGAAAACATCGGGTCAAGTACGCTTGATTGATGGTCGTACGGGTGATTATTTCCACCGTGATGTGACGGTTGGATATATGTACATGCTCAAACTGCATCACTTGGTGGACGATAAAATCCATGCGCGCGCCATTGGGCCGTACTCACTCGTGACGCAACAACCTCTCGGCGGTAAAGCGCAGTTTGGTGGTCAAAGATTTGGTGAGATGGAAGTGTGGGCGCTGCAAGC